>NZ_JAYFQR010000015.1:0-114822 GCF_034926885.1 Aminobacterium sp. | reverse complement strand
GCCGCAACTTCCATTCCGCCACTACTATTGGACAGGGTGAGCCCATTTATCTTTGAATTGGCGGGAGCCAATCGTACGGACTGGGATTCCCGCCATTCACTTTATCACGTTATCAGGAAGCAAACTATGGCCCCTTACAGGCTTGCTCTGAGGGTTGAGCATTGAATTATATGCTGTGATCAAGTGCTCTTGCATTGCTTTTTCTGCGGCAAATCCATCCTTTGCCAGAATAGCTTCTATTATTTTTTCATGTTCTTTATAGCTTAATCGAATATCTGTCTCTGTCCCATTACTTTCTGGTTGTTTTAAATTGTAGAAGCTCATGAAAAAGAAAACATAGAGATTAGAACGCCAAAAGAGCTGTTGAATATATCGATAAAGATATGTATTCCCAGACATTTCGGCGATAGCCATATGAAATTTTTCATTAAGAGCTGCATATTCGTCTTTCGCATTCGCCTGGTATTTCCTTTTTTCTTCCTCATTAAGGCGAACTAAATCCTCTGTTGCTTTTTGATCGGCGTTTTGGGCCGCTCTACGTGCAGCTTTCCCTTCAATAACAATTCTTGAATAGTAAACTTGTTCCATATCGTCTGGAGATAAAAGAGGGACAACGTAACCTTTTTGCCCGGAAGTTTTTTCTAAAAATCCTGTAGAAACTAAGCGTGAAAGTGCTTCACGTATGGGCGTTCGGCTCATGTGTAGTTCATCCACCAGGTTTGTTTCATATATTCGATCTCCCGGTTTAAGTTCATGGGATAAAACAAGATTAATTATTTTTTGAAAAGCTCTGTCGCTAGCTCCTTTCTTTTCTGCCACGACCTCTCCTCCCTATTCGCCACAATCTCTTTGCGAAAACATATTAACATACAGTAACGAATTC
Source organism: Aminobacterium sp. (assembly GCF_034926885.1). Lineage (NCBI taxonomy): Bacteria > Thermotogati > Synergistota > Synergistia > Synergistales > Aminobacteriaceae > Aminobacterium > Aminobacterium sp. Next base: position 113,939 of record NZ_JAYFQR010000015.1, on the reverse strand, counting down.
AAGGTTATTTGCGTGTTCAATTTTATCTATTGACATGAAGACAGGCTGCTTTATAATTCTTATGGACATAACATATTTTTATAATAGATATAATGAATAAAAAGTAAGGAGGAAATGACCCTGGTTATCGATACGCATCTTCACACTGAAGAATTTTCTTCAGATAGTTTTTTACCTATAGAGAAGGCAATTCAACAAGGCAAAAAAATGGGGCTTGATGGAATTTGTGTTACAGATCATGAAAGTATGGGTATGCGTTCTTATGCTCAGGAATTGAGCATGAAACACAATTTCCTGGTTCTTGTTGGTCTTGAGTTGCTTACATACGAGGGAGATCTGTTAATTTTTGGTCTTGATGCTGTTCCTGAGAAAAAGATGCATGCGCCTGACGTTCTTTCTCTTGTGGAAGAGCAGGGAGGCGTTGCTGTAAGTGCTCATCCTTTTCGGGATAACGGGCGTGGAATGGGCAATTTTATACGTTCGCTTCCTGGCTTGAGCGGAATAGAGGCTTTCAACGGGAGTACCCGCCTGACTCATAATTTTAAAGCACACGTTCTTGCTGAGGAACTGCGTTTACCTCGTCTTGGTGGTAGTGATGCCCATCTTGTTGAGCGAGTAGGACGTTATGCTACTGCTTTCCCTGGAGTGGTACACACTGAAGAAGATTTTATAGGTGCTATCCGCACAGGTAATGTCTATCCAGTTGTTTATGATGTAGATCGGTTTATCAAGGTTTAGAAAAGGTAAGCGATCCATATAACGGCGGTCATTATTGCTGCGCTGACTGGAGCTACTAAAAGGTTATCGAGTTCGAACCTGAAAAACCCTTCTGTAAACAGAGTGGCCAATCCCCCCCACAGAAGAATGAGCCATGGGATCTGCGCTTCCGGGACAAGAGCTCCATAAATAAAACCGCTCATAAGAGCGGCGGCTAAGCAAGCAAGACTTCCTTCGAGTGTTTTCCCTTCAAGCCAGTTTAATTTTCCCCAACGTTTGCCGACAAGAACGGCCCAGGCATCTCCCATGGTTGCCATCATAAGAGCTTGTACAGAAGCAGGGTCAGGAAAGAGAGAAGCAATGAATGCTCCAAGTAAGTAACATGTTGTTGATGATATAGACCGTTCATCTCTTTCTTCTTTTTGAGAGGAGATCGACTTGAACCATTTTTTCAAGAATGGTACGTAATTGGTAATCTTCTCGATGATAAATGCAGCGACTGTTGCAATCATAAGATATTTATTCAGAGCGCCTGGCCCCCAAAGGGGATAAATTACACATGGGAAAATAAGACCGCAATATCTGAACATCTTTCGACGAGCGAGAGGCTCTTTGAGTCCCTTAACGAAAAGAGGCATCTCTTTAGCTAGTGTGAGGCGCCAATTTACAAGAAACCATATTCCTACAGGGATCAGTGCAAGAATACTCCAGAGATTGGTTTCGGCACGAACAAAACCGAGAAACATACCAAAAAGCCACCCTATGTAAAGACAGAAAAAAGGAGCAGCATAAATAGTCAGCCAAAGAGTTATGGCAGCAAAAAGGCCTGCTGCCATTTCAAGAGGAAGCAATATAAAAGAAACCCCCCCTAATAAAATAGCTGATCCTATCATTTTTCCCCTTCCTCTATAAGGATATGATCATTATTGCAACGGATATTCCTTTAAAGTGACAAAACGAAAACCGCGTTCTTGGAGTATGGGAATCACTTCAATCAGCCCTTCAGCTGTATCGCTTTCAGGATGGTTCATATGGCAGAGAATAATGTCTCCTGGTTTTGCTTTAAGAAGTTTTATAATAATAGCTTCTTTAGAGAGTGTTGCCCCTTCATCTCCTGCTATTGAATAGCCTACGGCGTTATATCCTAGCTTTTCTATAGTGGCAATGGCGATTTCATCATAATAATTTGTCCCAGATCTGAAGAAACGAGTTTTGCGATCTATGATCTCTTTTATAGTATCGGCTCCATCTTGAACCTCATTTATGACTTCCGATACATTTTTTGTTCCTGGAATACCATATGCTAAACGTCCAGATACAGAACATGGACGGTGATTCATTCCATGATTTTCTATCTCAAAGAGAGAACAAGAAGCTAACTCTTGAGCATGTTTTTTATTGGCATCAATCCAGCGTCCTGTAAGAAAGAGTGTTGCAGGTATGTTATGTTTTTTAAGCCAGGTTATAAGCTTTTTATCAAAACCACTTCCTCGTTTCCCTCCGCAAGCATCGAGTGTCAGGGCCAAGACTGGTTCCCGAGTATTGAAGTGTGTCATGACGCCAGGAATATCTTCACCCCATAAGAGAGGAACTGTTTCTTGTGAAGACGAAGCAAAAGCCATTCCTCCCCATAGGAGTGCAGAGAATAGAAGGACCGTTACAAGAACGCTACAATATTTTTCTCTTTTGATCATGCTAAAGTAATCTCTTTTTCAAGATAGACATTTTGAACGTTTTGTATAATGTGAATGCCCTCCCTAAAAGGACGCTGGAAAGCTTTTCTTCCAAGAATAAGCCCCATGCCTCCTCCTCTTTTGTTGATGACTGCTGTTTTAACGGCTTCTTTCAGATCATTAGACCCGACTGATGCCCCACCGGAGCTAATCAGGCCTACTCGTCCCATATAACAATTAGCCACCTGATAGCGGAGTAAATCTATCGGATTATTAGGCACTAATTTATCGTATACTTCAGGAGAAGTTTTTCCAAAATGAAGATCACGAAAACCTCCATTGATACAGGGCAACTTTTGTTTCACGATATCTGCCTCTATAGTTGCGCCTAGATAATTAGCCTGCCCAGTGAGATCTGCTGCCAAATGATAGTCGTTTTCTTTTGTTTTAAAGGCTTTATTACGTAAATAACACCATAGAATAGTAGCCATCCCCATTTCATGCGCTATGTGAAAGGCCGTCGATACTTCTTGAATTTGTCGTCTTGATTCCGGACTTCCAAAATAGATTGTGGCACCTATGGCTACGGCTCCCATATCTTGGGCTTGTTTGACTGATGCGAAAAGAATTTGATCGTATGTATTAGGATATGATAAAAGTTCGTTGTGGTTGATTTTTAGAATAAAAGGAATACGGTGGGCATATTTCCTGGCTACGGAACCAAGAACTCCTAGGGTACTCACTACAGCGCTGCATTTAGCCTCCAATGCAAGCCTGACAATATGTTCGGGATCAAAGTATATTGGATTGAGGGCAAAGCTTGCACCAGCGGAATGTTCCACTCCCTGATCAACGGGAAGAATGGAGAGGTACCCGGTTCCTTTTAATCTTCCTGTGTCAAAGAGCGTTTGTAATGAACGTAACACAGGGATAGGACGATTCGTATTTGCGGCGAGATGATCGACAAAATCAGGGCTTGGCGGAGTAAGCATTTCAGTTGGAATTCCCCAGCACGTATAATTGAGAAGAGAGTCCGCGTCGGATCCAAGTATTTCTTTAATATCGTCTAGATACTTCGACATGGTAAATCCCTTCTTTCCTATTTGGTAAAGCTATTATACCAATCGTATCATACGTTATACTCGTATTGAAGAATTTTGAAAGGGGGAACTTGTTCAATGAAGAATATAGGTTTTATAGGTCTTGGAGTCATGGGAGGAAGTATGGCTCGGCATATACTTGAAGCAGGATACACCCTTCATGTTTACAACAGAACCAGCGAAAAAGCAAAATTATTGGTTGAGAAAGGGGCTATATGGGAAGAAAATGTTGCTTCCCTTGCAGAAAAGTGCGAATGTGTTATTACGATTGTAGGTTTTCCCAGAGATGTTGAAGAGGTGTATTTAGGAGCTAAGGGGCTTCTAGAAAATGCGAAAACAGGAACCTATCTTATAGATATGACAACTTCGAGTCCAGATTTAGCAGTGCGCATTCATGCGGCGGCTCAGAAAAAAGGCTTGAAAGCTTTAGATGCTCCCGTTTCAGGTGGAGATAGAGGTGCGAGAGAGGGAACGTTATCAATAATGGTTGGTGGAGAGTTAGAAGATTTTGAAGTTGTTCGTCCTCTTTTTGAGGTAATGGGTAAAAATATCGTCTATCAAGGGGCGGCAGGAAGTGGACAACATACAAAGATGGCGAACCAAATTGCTATTGCTTCAAATATGATTGGTGTTTGTGAAGCCGTATCTTATGCTATTAAAGCAGGTCTTGATCCAGATAAGGTTCTTGAAAGTATTGCTCAGGGAGCCGCTGGAAGTTGGTCACTTTCAAATCTTGCCCCTCGCATGATTGCCGGTGATTTCAATCCGGGATTTTATATTAAACATTTTATAAAAGACATGAGAATTGCCCTTGAATCGGCAGACAGATTAGGACTTGATACTCCCGGTCTTGAGATGTCTCTTTCAATGTATAAGAAACTGGCACATGAGGGGTATGAGGATGATGGAACGCAAGCTCTTTTCAGATTTTATAACGAGAAGAAAAAATAGAGAAAAGAGAGGGGTTTATTTATAAACAAGCCCCTCTCTTTTTATGCAAATAAAAAATGGACTAAAGCATTTCTCGTATTTTGTTAAGCTGTTCAGCCCTTTCTACTGCACGATCCATTAGGGCAACACGATTTACAACGACCCGTTCATGGTGGGCTATAAGGATTTGCCCAAGGGCATCGGAGGCTGTAATATCGAAAAAGAGGCGGTTCCCTTCTACTCTTTTAAGAATCGCTTTGAATTCTACTGTAACATTTAACATAGAGGTTGCTTCATGAACAACTTCAATGGATTTCCCAATAGTAATATATCCTTCCGGTAAAAGGTGATCTACTGCCTTTATGCAGGCACCGATTATAGCTTGAACACAGGCAGAAGTGGATAGAAGCTGGTTGAGGTGTATATTCATATTCCCTACGGTATCATCTATTTCAACTGTTTTTTTCACAGAGGCAAAAAGGCCCGGTGCAAGAATATCTTTAACTTCGAACATCATCAGCCCTCCTTTATAGTATTTTTATTTATTGTATCACTTCCTATATTTAACTTTGTTTCTTTATCTCATTTTTGCTTTAGTGTATTATGTTAAATTAGAAAAGAGTAAGGAGGGACATAAAAAATGGGAAAAGTTCTTGCCATATGTATAAGTAATCGGCGAAACGAAGCTAAACAAAGAGTGGAAAAAGCTCATTTTACTTTTGGTGGGATCGAAGGAGATTCTCACTTTAACATAAATGAAAGAGAAGTTAGTTTGCTTCGGCGTGAAGACGTAGAAAAAGCAGAGCAAGAAGCTCAATTCGCATTTCCGCCTGGCTCTCTTGCTGAAAATCTCCTGATAGAAGGATTACCCGAAGAGCTTCCTATTGGTTCGATTCTTAACGTAGGGGCGACAGCTAAACTTCAAGTTATTGAAAAAGGCAAAAAACCAGAAGAACCCCATTCGTATGATTATAAAGGATGGTGTCTATTGCCTATATGCGGCTATTTCCTCAAAGTTATTCAACAGGGGGATGTCTTCCCTGGAGATCCCGTTTCTATTTCAGCCTAGATATCTAAATGAACACTCAGTGCATAGAATACGGCGAAATTAAAAATATTTTTAGTCAATTTTCAGGAATAGCCCTCATTCTTGATTCATCCGCAAGGTGGGTGTGGGGTAACGAATTTTTATGTCGGTTGTTCCACGTTACAAACGAAGAGTGCCAAGAACGTTCGCTTTTTGAGTTGACTAAAGTGTATGGTTTTTTATTTGAACAGCTTGATGGTTGGTATAGAAGAAATAATATCGCTTCTTTTGAAAAAGATAGAGAGATAGAGGATGTTTCTTTTTATATTCACGGTTCAAAGAGGTTGTATTTTGCCACTCATACCAAGTATTTTGAGGATAGCGTCAACAAGAGAAAATGTGTTTTGCTTGTCGGCATGGATATAACAAAAGACAAAGAACATAATGAAGAATTACTTCAGAAGGAGAATTCTCTTTCTCATGCTCAGGAATTAGTGCACTTAGGGTATTGGGAATGGATTCCTTCGTCCATGACATTAACCTGGAGCGACCATCTCTATCGTATTCTTGGGTATGAGCGTAAAGAAATTACACCTAGTTTTAGATCTTTTTATTCACGAATTCATGTAGAAGATCGTTTATACGTAGCCCATCTTCTTGATCACCTTCTTCGTGGCGGAGAAATCAGGGAAAACTCCGAAAACGAGGAATTCAAAATAGTGACGCCTGATGGAGAGCAAAAGATAATTGCTTCTAAAACGAAAGCTTTTTATGAAAATGGAGAGCTATCTCGTGTTATAGGTGTTTTGCTAGATATATCAGAAGAGAAGAAGCGGGAAAAAGACTTGCAGATTGCTTTGGCAGTAATGAAACATACTCTTGAGGGAATAGTGGTTACCGATGTTCATGCCACAATTAAATCGGTAAACCCCGCTTTCACGACAATTACTGGATACGAAGCTCATGAGGCTATAGGGAAAAATCCCAGGATTTTAAAATCTCAAAAACACCCTAGAGAATTTTATGTAAATTTTTGGAAGGAACTTATTGAAAAGGGCTATTGGGAAGGAGAAATTTGGAACCGTAGAAAAAGTGGAGAAGTTTACCCTGAATGGCTTTCTGTGGCAGCTGTATATGATGGAAATGGGAAAATATCAGAATATATTTCGGTCTTTAGCGATCTTTCTGAAATGAAAACTAAAGATGCTCAGATTCGTCTCAAATCTTTGTACGATCAGCTTACAGGATTACCTAACAAAATAATGTTTCTTGATAGATTGGATCGAGAGTTGAAAAATATTGAACAAAAAGGTTTTTTTGCGGGGGTTCTCTTTCTTGATATTAATCGCTTTAAAAATGTAAATGAAAGTTTGGGACATTTTTCGGGGGATCAGCTTTTACAGCAAGTTGCCCAACGTCTTCAAAAGACAGTGGGGGAATCTAATACTGTGGCCAGAATAGGCGGGGATGATTATTATATTTTAATTCATCAGGCGCAGCGAGTGGCTGATATAGCGCATATGGCGCGGGCGTTGCTTCATTGTTTCAAAGAGCCCTTTCATTTGGCAGAGCGACCAATATTTTTAACAGCTCGTATCGGAATTGCCATCGCTCCTGATGATGGCACTACTACAGAAGTCTTGTTACAAAAAGCAGATATTGCCCTTCATAAAGCCCGCGAAACGGGGTTAAATTCCTACGAATTTTTTAAAGAGGAACTTGGAGAGCGGGCCTCTTATCGTCTTTTGCTTGAAAATGATCTGAGAGAGAGTCTTTTGAATAAAAATTTTGTACTTTTTTATCAGCCACAGCTTCAACTTAAAACAGGTATGATCAATGGATTTGAATCTTTGGTACGTTGGCAGCATCCCCAAAAAGGCCTTATTATGCCTTCATATTTTATTCCTGTAGCAGAGGAAACAGGTTTGATATTGCCCCTTGGAGAGGAAATCCTTATGATGGCGTGCAGACATCAGCAGGAATGGAAGAAACAGGGAAATCCTCCCCTTGAAATAAGTGTGAATATCTCAACTCGGCAGCTTTTGCAGGAGAATTTTATTTCTGAGGTAAGGCGTATTCTTGAAGCCTACTCTATCAAACCTGGGGAAATAGGATTTGAAATTACTGAATCTGGTGTTATGCGAAATGTAGACGCTTCTTTAGATCTTTTACGAGAAATGAAGATTCTCGGATGCCGTATTTATATGGACGATTTTGGCACGGGATACTCTTCTCTTGCCTATTTAAGCCAATTTCCGATAGATGTCATTAAGGTCGATAAATCTTTTATCGATGGAATAGGAATAGATCGCCGAAAAGAAGTCCTCGTAAAAACAATGGTTAATATGGCTCATTCTCTGGGGCTGGGTACCATTGCGGAGGGTGTGGAAACACATGAACAGCTTGATTTTTTGAAAGATATCAATTGCGATGCTATTCAAGGATATGTTACTAGTAAGCCTCTTGAGGAAAAAGAGTTGGTATCCTTTATAATTAATAATACAATTTAACGTACCTTGATCACTATTATGAACGGAGGAGATGTCTCCATGGAGCATCGAAGTTCGATTTCTCTATATGAACATGACGATCATAGTTTTTACCTTCTAGCGTGGGAAGAGCAGGAAGAGGAAGGTGTTGTTCAGACAAATCAATATGTGATCGTTTCAGGAAAAGAGGTTCTTTTACTTGATCCAGGTGGAGCTCATGTCTTTCCTCGGGTATTGGCCAATGTTGCAGAGCTTTTTGATTTACACCGTATTCGCCACATTTTTTATTCCCATCAAGATCCTGATGTTTCTTCAGGAATTACTTTATGGCTCTCTATGACCGATCGAGCTCAGGTATATATTTCTTCTCTTTGGACTCGATTTTTGCCTCATTTTGGTATTTATGACCATAAAAGAATCACTGCGATTCCTGATCGAGGAGGGGCTCTCTCTTTTTCTAATGGAAAGACGATGAAACTCATCCCTTCACACTTTCTTCATTCTACGGGGGCTTTTTCCCTATACGATCCTATATCGAAGATTCTGTTTACTGGCGATATTGGTGCAGCTATATTCCCAAAGGGGAAAAGATATGCGATTGTCGAAAACTTTGAGGATCATCTGCAATATATGGAAGGGTTTCATAAGCGCTATATGGCTTCTAATGCTGTCTGCCGTCGCTGGGTAAAGCAATTGTCATCTTTAGATATTCAGGCTATTGCCCCTCAACATGGAGCAGTTATTCAAGGAGAAAACGTAAAAAAATTTTTCTCGTGGTTTGAAAATCTTCGATGTGGAACTGATCTCCTTGATACTGTTTATGGAGCTGGTGCTTAATATGGCCGATAAAAAGTACGAAGAAGTGATTCGTCGTTTGGGGTCGGCTTTTTTTGCTGATACCATGATGAATTCTTTCATGGCCCAACTTGATGATGTCTTGGTACGACGAGTGCAGCGGGTTGAGGGAGAAATACAGCAGACTGCTCAGGAATTTATGCGCTTAAGCCGCTCTCTGGAAATGGTTGTTCAGGATTTTGATCAGAAGAGCCAACAGACCAGTCAGAGTGTTGAAGAAATCAATTCAATGAATAAAAAGCTTATGGAAGATCTTGATCGTTCAGGAACGGATCTTGAGAGTATGAGCGATGATGTGCGGCATACTGTTCAGACGACCTATGGAACTCTTGAGTCTTTTCTCGAAGTAGAAAAAATGTCGAAAGAGATTCAGCGTATAGCAAAGCAAACCAATCTTTTGGCGTTAAATGCTTCAATAGAAGCAGCAAGGGCTGGTGAACATGGACGAGGTTTTGCCATAGTTGCTAAAAATGTTCAGGAGTTAGCAGCAGAAACCAAAGGAGCTTCTGAGAACATTACGACGAAGGTCAGCGAGATTTCGAGCTCTGTAAACGAAGCAATGGAGAGCGTTCAAAAAGTGGGAGACATGTTTCAGATGATTCGGAGCACTCTTGTCTCTTTTTCTGACTATCTGATAAAAAATAAAAACTTTATGGAACAAATTCATCAGACAATGAAAGATTCAGGACTTCAAATTAGCGAAAGTTCAGAAGAGATGGAACGTTCAATTGGAGTTATGGATGATGCTTCAAAAAAGTTTGAATCTATGACAGCTACTATTTCAGCTATTGTGACAGCCCAAAAGAATTTGAAAAATATTAAACTTTAATCTTGGATATAAGGGGGGACTTTTTCTGATACAGCAGATAGCTGTCTCAGAGCTTCATCATATATGGGGACATTTGGCGGAGGATATAATTGCCCCCGGTGGTCTTCTTTTGCTCCCAAAACATAGCGATATCAAAGTTGTTATGCAGAATTTTCCACGTTTACCTGATACGTTAATACAATGGGGCATTCGCTCAGTTCCTATTCAGAAGGAGATACATTTTTCAAAAGAAGATTTCCAGATGGCTCTTCAAGATTCTGATCTGAATCTCGTTGCTCTTGATAGACATTTGGCGAAAGTGACAATTCAACAGATTCAAGATGTATATGAACGCTTTCGTTCAGGTAGGGAGCCTAGTTCTGAGGAGTTATCATCTCTTATATCAAATAGTCGCTCTCTTGCCAAAACGCTGATGAGCACTCCGCAAGTTCTTCTTGTTATGGCCAGGGTAAGAAATTGGGATGAGTATACCTTTATTCATTCGTTGAACGTAGCTCTTCTTAGTGGGTTTATTACGTCTCGTCTCTTTCCAAATCAAATACAAGTGGTTGAAAGGCAAGTAATGGGGGGACTGCTACATGATGTGGGCAAGGCATGTATAAGTCTTGATATCCTTAACAAGCCTGGCCCTCTCACTCCGCGTGAATTCAGTATTATAAACAGACACCCAGAAGAAGGAGAAAGGTTGCTCCGAGAGTCTGGGGTCTCTGATAAACGTGTTCTTGCTATAGTACGCCATCATCATGAACGATGGAAAGGAAATGGTTACCCTGATAAGTTAAGAGGAGAACAGATTCCTTTTGAAGCCCGTATTGCGGCTGTTGCCGATGTTTTCGATGCTCTTACCACAAAGCGTATATATCGTGATTCTCTAGAAACTCGCCAGGCCCTCTCAATGATTATACAAAACGCTGATACTCATTTTGATAAAAAAATCGTTGGGGTCCTTCTATGCTCCCTAGGGCTTTATCCGCCTGGAACGATTGTCGAACTTTCAGATTACAGCATCGGAATTGTTATTGCCTCTGCAGGCCGAGATATATTGCGCCCTAAGCTCATGCTTCGAATCAATACTCATGGAGATGCTGTACGAGATCTTGTGATTGTAGATTTAGCATGTCAAAAAGATCTTTTTATACGTCGTTGCCTCAGCGATATTGGCAAATCCTTCTCTGCTTAGGCTTTTTTCGAAGATCCTTCTATTTCATTAATTTTTTCTTCAAAACCATAAATAGTTGGGTCTATGTCATCAACGGTTTGATTAAGAGAGCGCATCCCCCTAAAGAAATACCCATTTGGAAGGTGATTAGCATACCTTTTGATCTTGAGCAGAGCTTGAAGATAATTCCGCTCGTAAGGGGCAACGAGTTGGGCCGCGAAAAGAGCTTCTGGCCGTTCTTCGGCAAAGAAAAGACGAGCCATTTCAAGATTTTCATCAGCACTCATCTCTTCATACCAAATATTGGCTAAAAGAATCCTAAACTGTTTTCTTTGATGAGGTTTTACCATACGGCGTAATGCTCTATCTATGCGCTTTAATCCTTGCCTCAGTTCGTTGCGTAAAATATAAGGATCAATCTCAGGTAAGGAAAAACGGCTTATATAATCGGCTTCGTCGTCAATATGAACTTCATGTCGTAACAAGGCTCCCCAAGCTGGCCGAAGAGATACAGAAGCTGCCTCTGGAGACATATGAAGCAAATTTTTAAATTCTTCCCCTGTGTTATATCCGCGATGTTCGCAGGGGGAATTCGCTAACCATGTAACATAGCCTGTATCGAAAAGGCCTTTTCTTCCGGCTCGTCCCGACATTTGGAGAAATTCATTTTTGCTTATGGGAGCGTTATCGTGAAATTGAACTAGTTGAGCAAAAATAGCTGTTTCAGCAGGTAGATTGACACCTAATGCCAGAGCGTTTGTTCCTACAACAACATCAAGAATGCGTTCACGAAAAGCTGATTCTACAAGTAGCTTTTCTTTAGGTAACATTCCTCCATGATAAATTCCTACGCCACACAGAAGGGGCATTTGAACTTTAGGAACGTCAAGAATAGTTGCTAATTCATAGAGACGACTTCGTTGTTCTTTGGGAAGGCGTCGCCTAGTTCTAGCAATGTTGTAGGCCAAATCCATAGTTCCACGTTGGGAGAAAACAAAAACGAGAGCATCATGAATAGAAAAGAGTTGAGCAGGTTTCTTAGGGGTAAAAACAAGCTCAGTTGCTCGCTCTTGACTTTCATACACAATAAAATTGCGCTCGGTAATTGATTCGAGGTAATGACCTATAACGTTTGGTTGGCTGAAGGTCGCAGACATAACAAGAATAGACGTTGTTGGTGCTGTTTCTCGAATGCCGTCAATATAGGTTCTGGCACGGTCCGGATCTTCAAAAATATAATGAAATTCATCAATAATAAGTTTTTGATCGGGATCTTTCGTATATTTCAACGTATAGATTTCTTGTGTGCAGCAAATAATCGGAGCTTCTTCATTTCGTTTGAAATCGCCAGTTTCTATTCCTACATCAAACCCCATGCGCCGAAGGTCCATATATCGTTCGTTACTTAAGGCTTTAATAGGAGCGGTAAATATAATACGCGAAGTATCTTTGGGCATTTGAATTTTTCCTTCTGTTGTTAAAAGTCCTGCCCAAAGATATGCAACAAGAGTTTTACCTGCCCCTGTCGGAGCAGAAAGAACAGCATTTTGCCCTTCTATTTTTGTATATGCTTTAAATTGCCAATCATAAAATATTTGTTCCATTCTTATCCTCGTTTTCAAAGGTACATAATTTTTACATGCTTATTATATAGGATAAGCCGTCCTCTTTTAGGAGAAGACGGCTTAAATATAGGTTTCTGAGCCATATATTTATCTTTTGATGGGGTCCCATTTTTTGGCGAAACCTTGTGTTATACGGTCAATGGTAATTGCCATAATAACGATAGAGATTCCGGCTTCAAAACCACGTCCCACATCAATACGGTTAATAGAAAGTAAAACTTCCTGTCCCAGTCCTCTGGCTCCGATCATAGATGCTACGACAACCATTGATAGAGCCATCATTGTTGTTTGGTTGACTCCTGCCATAATCGTAGGCATAGCTAAAGGAACTCGCACTTCTTTTAGCAATTGCCATTTTGTTGCTCCATATGCGATCGCTGCTTCTTGAGCCGGCTTAGGTACTTGCCGCAACCCAAGATTCGTTAAGCGTATAACAGGAGGAAGAGAGTAAATTAAGGTTGCAAGAACAGCTGGGACTTTCCCGAGACCGAAAAACATCATGGCCGGAATAAGATAGACAAAGCTTGGCATTGTCTGCATGGCGTCTAGAATTGGTCTCATAACGGGTTCCACTCCCTTGGTTTCTGCCATGAGGATACCAAGGGGAATGCCAATAAGTAAGGAAATAAACACTGCGGCAATGACAACGGCAAGTGTTCCTATTGCTAAATCCCAAAGGCCGAATATCCCTATGAACAATATGCTTATCGGCAATGTAATTGTCGTACTGAGACGCTGTGTTGCTTTCCATGCGAGGAGAGCAATTACAACTATATATATCCACCAGGGGATGATGTGCAAGAAATTCTCAATTCCTAAAAGTATAGTAAGAATTCCGCTGGAAATACTATCAAAAGTTGGGGCTAAGGCTTGAAGAAGCCAGTCTACGCCGTTATTAACATGACTTGCAACATGAAATTCAAACGTTTCTGGAAATATGATTCATCACTCCTTCATCAGGTATTTCATCAATGCTTTCATCATCAGATATAAAGGCTCCTTCATCAGCCATCTGTATTTGGCGCCGTTTATCCTGAACAAAACGGGCCACGTATTCATCTGCAGGATTTGCGAGAATTTGAGCAGGAGCTCCCATTTGTACGATAGATCCATTCTTCATTACAGCCATACGGTCTCCCATTCGCATTGCTTCATCAAGATCATGAGTTACAAAGAAAATAGTTTTCTTAAGCTCTTTTTGTAATCGAATTAATTCATCTTGCATTTCTCGGCGGATCAAAGGATCAAGACCACTGAAAGGCTCGTCCATAAGAAGGATAGGTGTATCCATAACAAGAGCCCTTGCGATACCGACACGCTGCCTCATCCCTCCGCTCAGCGAACCAGGATAGTAATTTTCCCATCCTTTAAGGCCGACGCGTTCAAGTGAAATTTTAGAACGCGCTCTTCGTTCTTTTTCCGGGATTCCCTGGAGCTTCAGTCCGAATTCTACATTGTTAATTACTGTTTTGTGAGGCAGAAGTCCGTAGTGCTGAAAGACCATGGCGATCTGTTTTCGTCTGAATTCCGTGAGGCCTTTTTGAGACAGAGAAGTGACTTCTTGTCCATTAACCCATATTTCGCCGGATGTCGGCTCTATGAGGCGAAGAATGCAACGAATAAGAGTAGATTTTCCACTTCCAGAAAGTCCCATAATAACGAAGACTTCTCCTTGCCTGGCTGTAAGAGAAACACCCCTTACAGCCACAACAGCATCATCAGATTCATCAAGTTCCGTAATAATATCTTCGTTCTCTACATCAATATCTATATCTGTTTTTGTATAGACCTTCCAAAGATCATGTATTTCTAAGATTTTCTTTTTTTTAGAGATGGAATTCACTATTTTATCGCCTCCTCTTGCAAAGCTTTTTCTACATTTGCTATAACGTTTTCGTCCTGTACCCAATTTTTCCAGTTATCACTGTAGGTTTTAAGGAACCAGATGGCTGCTTGGTGAGCATCAACGTTATGTGTTTTCATATAAGCGAGGGCTTTATTGTTTTGATCAAGAGTTGTTTCATAACGTTCTAAGAATTTTGTGATTTCGGGGTTTGCTTCAGCAAATTTTGTGTTTACCAGAACAAGTACTTCGACTGAGGGGCAAGCACAGCGATACGTTGTTCCCCATAAATCATTGCTGTATGGCGGTTCTTCAAGTTTTACCATATCGTACATGCCCATAATTGCTGTAGGTTCCCAATAATAGGCTAAAACTGGTTCTCCTCGCTCGTAAGCGGAAGCAATAGCTGCGGCTAGAGCAGTTTGAGAACCTGGATCAAAGGCGGTAAATTTTTCATCTAATCCGTAGGCTTTTACCTTCTCTGAATTGATGGAGTTTATATTCCAGCCGGCAGGGCCGTTATATAAGCGCCCTTTTGAAGGTTTTTCTGGATCTTTGAAGAGTTCCCAATATTTTGGGAGGTCAAAGACGCTTTTAAGGTCTGGAGCAAGTGGCTTTATGCCTTTTTCTTTATCTCCTTCAACAATGTAGCGAGGAACATACCAACCTTGGGGTGCGTCAGGGTAGTTTAGTCCCAGACTCTTTGCTTTTCCTTTTTCTTGAGCTTCTTGCCACCACTCAGGAAAATTGTCTGCCCAAAGTTCCATAGTAATGTCTGCATCCCCTCGTTCAATTCCCATAAGACCTGGAAGAGACTCAGCAAACATGTAGTCGACTTTCTTCTCATAACCGTAGGTTAAGATATAGCCAACAATTCGATTATGCACCTGCACACTGTCCCAACTGAAATCAATAAAAGTTACAGGGCGCGCCGCCTCTGCACCGATTGATCCCAAGAACATAACAGATACCATACAAACTGCAGCCACGATGGTTCTTTTCAAAAGATGAGTTTTCATTAAAACTCTAACCTCCTTCGTGGAATATAAAAATTAAACATCAGAAACATTTTCTGACAGTGGCGCCATGCACGTATTGATAGAAAGAATTGGGAGTTTATTAGGGCTCCCATTGACGAGAGAGTTCTTCTAGCTTTTGAACTCTTTCTTTGAGATGTCGTATTTCTTCCTGGAGTTCCGATAAGGACGTTGACGTGGCCCGAGATGCTTCTCGAGCAGCAGTGATTTCTTCCCTTACAATGGGATTTCGATAAAGGGTAGAACGGGCTATGCCCAATTTTTGCGAAACAGCCTTAAAATCAATATGTTGTTGCGATGTCTTTAATTCTTTAAGAGCTTCTTGCACTGCCTGTATAAGCTCTATTTTCTCTTTTTTTGTTGTTTGTTTATCTCCCAGCTTCTTTCACCTTCCTCCTTTTATTCTGTATTCTATGCGTCATTTTCGCTACAGAAGTAGCGGGGAAATAATAACACGTGATAAAACTGAGGTCAAGGTTTATTGATTGAATTGTGAAAAAGTAGTGCATTATTGAAACTTTTTTACCCCTTTCATTCCTAAGGGTTTCATTATATTATCGAGGTCGCCTTCAATTTTCAGAGAGGATCGGCACGAGGAGGAAAAATAATGAGATATTCATGGGAAATTATAGTTTCAACAGAATCTCCCAACGGAAAAAAATTGCTGGTCTATTCAATTGTGCCAAGTGAAGAGGAGAAAAAAAGAGCCATGAAACCTCACCTTTTTTGGCAAAAAATAGGGGATGATATAACGGAGATAGCGGTAGAATATAATTTGCCTTTTGAGATTGTTACTGAATTTTTAAAAAAAGCAGAAAAACATAGAAATAAGCATGTTTCTATTATTTTGACGGAAAAGTAACTTTAAAGGAGAAAATAGGAGTGGAAAATTCTACTGTAAAAATAATAACGTCTCTTTTATATGAAGCAGGAGAAATCATAACGAAAGAGAGAGACACTCATATTGCTTCTCGCCGCTCTCAGTCTGATTACACTACGTTTACAGATATGAAGGTTGAATCTTTTATCACAGAACAGCTAAGAAAATTTTTCCCTGGAAGTATGATTATTGCAGAGGAGTCTTCTTCGTCTCGAAGTTCCTTTCAATTGGAGAGAGAAGCTTTTGTTCTTGATCCTATTGACGGAACAGTAAATTTTTACCACGGGTATCCGGCTTTTGCCATTTCTCTTGCCTATATTGAAAATTACACAATCCAACAAGGGTATATTTATGACCCCATAAACGAAGAGTTTTTTTCTGCAGTAAAAGATAAGGGGGCTTATTTAAATGGGGATCCCATTTGCGTATCTCAAACTGGCTCTCTTTCAGAAAGTCTTATTGGCTTTGGTACTGCCTACGATAAAAAATTGGGCAAAGAAGAAATTTCCATTGTGACAAAAATTTACGAGAAGTGCCACGATGTACGGCGGCGAGGGGCTGCTTCCCTTGACATGGCTTATGTGGCTTGTGGACGTTTGGACGGCTATCTCGAAATGGATTTGAAACCGTGGGATTTTTATGCGGGACTTTTGCTTATGGAAGAAGCTGGCGGAAAAGCGTCTAATTGGAAAGGATTACCCATACAAGATCTCGATAACCAGCATATTCTTTGCACAAATAAATTGATACATACAGAATTGCAGAGTTTTATCAGCAGATTTTTAAAGTAGAAATTTTTTTGATTTGTAGCTTTTAGCAGAAAAAACTAGCATTCTTAGAGTAGAGTATGTTAGAGTTAGCGTGGATTTTTACTATACGTTCACTAAGCGATGTTTTTATAATTTTATTTTCGGAGGGATTTGTGCGGTGCCACTCTCAAATGCATTTCAGGTTTTAGGGGGCGTTGGTCTGTTCTTGTTTGGCATCAAGCTTATGAGCGATGCTTTGCAAGATCTGGCAGGAGACAGAATGCGCCAGTTAGTAGGTTCTCTCACGAGCACCCCTGTTCGTGGGGTTCTTATTGGGACATTGGTAACAGTTCTTATTCAAAGCAGTAGCGGAACAACCATAATGACTGTAAGCTTTGTACATGCGGGTCTCATGACCCTGAAGCAAGCTGTAGGCGTTATTATGGGAGCCAACATAGGAACGACGGTTATCGCTCAGATTATAGCGTTTAAGATTAAAAATTTCGCCCTTCCTGTTATCGGTATTGGAATGATTTTGGCTGTTTTTGGCAAATCCAGAAAGCAGAAGTACATAGGCAATGGTTTAGTTGGTTTTGGTCTTTTGTTCCTTGGCATGCAAACAATGGAAGGGGCAATGGATTTCTTGAGGGGGAGACAAGACCTTTTCATGATGTTTAGTCATAATCCTCTTCTTGGAGTTCTAGTCGGAACAATTGTAACTATGGTTGTTCAGGCAAGTTCCGCTACCATCGGCCTTACAATAGCCATGGCGAGCCAAGGTCTCTTATCATTAGACGCTGCTATTCCGATTCTTCTTGGCGATAATATAGGAACGACAATCACTGCAGTCATTGCTTCTTTGGGGTCAAACAGATCTGCGAAACAAGCGGCTGCCGCTCACGTAATGTTCAACCTTATAGGTGTTAGCGTTTTTATGATGGCCTTACCTCTTTTTAAAACAGTAGTTTCACTAACATCACCAGATATTGCAAGGCAATTAGCCAATGCTCATACTCTTTTTAATGTGACAAATACATGTTTGTTCCTTCCGTTTACTTCTCCTTTTGTAAAACTCATTCAAAAACTTGTTCCAGGGAAAAGCAGCGCGCTCAGTGTCGGTCCCCAGTTTCTCGATCCCAAACTTGTTTCAGCCTCCCCAGCAGCAGCAATAGACGCCATAAAAAAAGAAATTGCCCATATGGGAGCTATCGCGCTCTCAATGCTGCAGGATGTAAAAAGAGCTTTTATGAACGACGATCCCAAAATGATTGAGCAAGTGAATGAGTCTGAAAAAATATTGAATGAACTAACTCATGCCATAGCCAGATATTCCGCAGAAATATGGCAAGAAGGGCTGTCAAGCGAGCTATCAGTTGTCCTTTCTGCTTATGTAAATGGCATTAGTGACATAGAACGCGTGGGAGACCATTGTCAGAACTTGATAGAGCTCTATGATTACAAGAAGGAACATCGACTCGATTTCTCTCCTGTCGCTATGGCGGAATTCGAAGATATGTTCAATACCGTCTTTACTTCGGTGACATTGAGTTTGGAATCGGTTGCTGATGAAGATGTAAAGAAAGCTCACGAAGTTATTGATGTTTTAGAGGTCGAAGTGGACAGAAAGGAAAAAACCCTTCGAAAGAGCCATATTCGACGGCTAAACAGGGGGGAATGCAATCCTTCTGCAGGTGTTATCTTTATTGATATACTGAGCAATCTCGAACGAATAGGAGATCATGCTCACAATTTGTCTTTTATAGCGTTGGATATTGCTAAAACTCATCATTAGGTAGATTTTCTTGCCCGGGGACTTCTTGTGAAGTTTCCGGGATTTTTTCTTCCATTTCAGTCAGATATTTCCAATATTTCAATGGCATATTTCTTTTTTGAAGGCCACGATTAGTCCGCGAGGTAATAGTGACGCTATGGAAAAAGGTTTTCCATAGCTCTTGGTATGTTTGTTCGTCACTTGTATTTTGAGGAATGGATCGTGGTGAAAATTCAGTTTCATACCATTCCCTTTGGTCATATATGAGAGCTTTGCTTCGTTTTACATCATGAATAATCCAATTCTGGTGAGGGAAGCGCTTTTCGAAGTGCCCTCCAAGCAGGGGAAGGATATAGTGTTCTGGTTCTATCGTTGCGTAGTAAATACCGCCTACATCACGAAAGCGAAGAACCCCACAGAACATGTGGCGTTCACGTGAAACTTTTCGACGTGCGTCAAGTATATAAAGAACGCGTTCGTCAGAGAGAAGACCGTTAATGTTTTTCCTTTTTTGCCACGCAAGCTCTAGATAATTGAAGACGCTTAAATCGATATGGGAAAGGTGAGCATGAAGTGCGTAAAAAACGGTGATTAATGTCTCCCCGTTTGTGTGTTCTTCTAGAACGTGATAGACCGCTTGAGCAATTTTTGATCGTGTCTCAACTTCAACTCCTTCAAAAAGGTTTTTTTGTTGTCCCTCTTTTGACCGAGCAATAATATTTTGAGGTCTTTTTTGCCGTAATGCAGCTTCGAATATAAGGCAAAGCATGCCATTAAATGAGCCGTCATAAATATACGTTGTCATAGCTGAAATAAGAAAAGCTGCCTCTTCACAAAATCACTCTTTGACGGCGCTTCAAAGTGTGCGCGAAGGTGATTTTCATTCATAGAGCGATCTCCATGAAAGACACCATTACATGTAATGAAATATTGGGCTCTTTTCATAACGACACCAAATCGTGCGAGTAGGTCGAAGCGAATAATTCCATTTTTACGGGCTGTCATAATACGTTTAGCAGATATGACGCCAATACCAGGAATGCGGAGCAGCACCTCGTAGGAAGCTTTATTGATTTCTACAGGGAAAAAATGAAGATTTCTTAATGCCCAATCCGTTTTTGGATCAATATTCAGATTAAAGTGAGGTTGTTTTTCATCAAGCAGCTCTTCAGCTTTAAACTTATAAAATCTCAAAAGCCAATCGGCTTGATATATTCGATTTTCTCGAAGAAGTGGAGGGGAAGAAAGAGCTGGCAACAAAGGATTTGATGACACTGGAACATAGGCAGAGTAATAGACTCTTTTCAAGTTAAAGCGGGAGTACAAATTTTCTGAAAGACGAAGAATAGAAAGGTCGCTTTCAGGAGTTGCTCCTACAATCAATTGGGTACTTTGCCCTGCAGGGACAAAAAGAGGCTTCTTTTTTCCTCTCCATGTGGGTTTTTCTTCTAGGCTTTCCTCTATGCGTGATGAAAGGTAACTCATGGGTTTGAGAATGGCTTGTTTACTTTTTTGAGGAGCCAGAAGTTTTAAGCTTTTTTCTGATGGAAGCTCAATATTGACGCTCATACGATCGGCATATTGTCCTGCAATTTCAAGAAGTTGCGGATCAGCACCTGGAATAGCCTTAGTATGAATATAGCCTCCGAAGTTGTATTTTTTCCGTAGCAAAAGTAATGTTCGTATAAGACATTCCATTGTGTAGTTGGGAGATTTATAAACGCCAGAACTCAAAAAAAGGCCTTCAATATAGTTACGACGATAGAAATTGATGGTGAGTTCTGCAAGTTCTTCGGGCGTAAATGTTGCTCTGGGGCGATCGACACTCCGTCGGTTTACACAGTAGGCACAGTCGAAGATACAATCATTTGAGAAGAGAACTTTTAATAGAGAAACGCATCTCCCATCGGAAGTCCATGTATGACAGATACCGCCCAGGCTCGCGTTTCCAACACCTGTGGTATTTTTACGCCGGCTCCCGCTGGAAGAACACGACACGTCATATTTGGCTGCATCAGCAAGAATTGCAAGTTTTCCTTCCGTGTTCATATTTCTCCTCTTCCATTCTTTGAGGATACTGTTATTATGGTTTGGGGACGGCTGCAGCCCCGGGAATGCGATTTCGGGGGTATTCCCGGGGAGTCTCCTCTCCCAGACTCAATTATATCTTTTCTCTCTTATTAGCCCAATTAAAAATGAATTGACATAGGTAGATGAAGCCTTTATAGTTTTGTCAACTAATATTTTGTTAGGGGTTGACAGAACTATGAGTATTCTTCATGTGTATTTGGACAATATATATTCTGGAAAACCTATTCCTATAAAAGACCTTCTTTTATTATCCTCAAAGGAACCTCTTTCAGCTCTTCTTTCTGCAGCGGATCAAGTGACGAAAAATTGTTCACATTCAGATGTCGAGTTATGCTCTATTGTTAATGCTCGCTCAGGAAAATGCAGCGAAAATTGTGCATTTTGTGCCCAATCAGTTCATTGGAATACGTCTTGTAATGTTACACCTCTTATTAGCGAGGAAGAAGTCTTAAGAGCTGCTAAATATTATGAAAAGCTTGGTGTTCATCGTTTTTCACTTGTTACAAGTGGACGAGGTTTAAGCGATAGTGATCTTGAACATTTATGTCGTATATATCAGCGTTTGAGTAAAGAAACATCTCTCAAACTTTGTGGTTCCCATGGGCTTATTACGGAAAGGCAAGCAAAAAAGCTTGCCCAGGCTGGCCTTACACGATATCATTGCAATCTTGAAACGAGCCCCCGTTTTTTCCCTTCTATTTGTACAACCCATTCTATTGAAGATAAGTTGAAAAGCCTTTCTTTTGCCCGTTCTGCACATCTTGAACTTTGTTCTGGTGGCATTATTGGCTTAGGTGAAAGCTTGCGGGATAGGCTTGAAATGGCTTCTCTAGCTGCCGACATAGGAGTGAGCTCCTTTCCTTTAAATATTCTCTCTCCTATAGAAGGAACTCCCTTCGCAAAAAATCCATTGCTTAACCAAGACGAAATTTTGCTTACGGGAGCTCTTATTCGTTTTTTACTTCCTCAAGCTACAATCCGTTATGCAGGAGGGCGAAAGGCTCTTGGCACAAAAGTCTTCTTGGGATTGCGGGGAGGAATTAACGGCCTTTTGACTGGTGACTATTTAACAACAGCAGGAGAGTCAGTTGAAAGCGATATGAAAATGCTTCAAGACTCAGCGTTGAAAATCCGTTCTCACGATCTTAATATATGAACTTCTCCGGAAAGCAGAGCTTCCGTTGTTTCATCCTCGTGACGAATGATAAGGCGTCCCATATTGTCGATGTCGACAGCTTGGGCGGAACGTATTCCTTGTGATGTCTCATATGTAATGAATTGTCCCATGAGATTTGAAAGGTGGCGGCAAATAGAAAGATATTCTGGCTGGGATCCCCCTTTTAAAAAGTCGATATAAAGAGGCTCGAAGGCGTTCAGAACGGCAGCCATAAGCTCTTTTCTGTTGCAGTGTTTCCCCCCCAGTTCTATACGAACGGACGTTGCGACAGATGCGATTTCCTCAGGGAATGAGGGAGTATTTACATTGATCCCGATTCCTATAACAATATGGCTTATATGATCAAGTTCGCAACTCATCTCTGTGAGAATTCCACAGATTTTTTTCCCCCCAATAAGAACGTCGTTGGGCCACTTTATCTGAGGGGAAAGCCCAAGGCTTTCCAATGCTTTTGCTACTGCAGCAGCTCCAACCTGGGTAATTGATGCGGCAAAGGCTGGTGATACTTTAGGTCGAAGGACTAAAGACATTTGAATAGCCCACTCAGGAGAAGAGAACCAGGATCTTCCCGAACGGCCCCGTCCTTCGGTTTGGTGCTCAGCAACGATAACGGTTCCTTCTTTTATCCCTTCACGAGCCTGCTTTTTGGCTTCGATATTCGTTGAAGTGACTTCATCTAGATGAATAATAGGATGACCAATATTTTCTGTAGTTAGTAACGGTTCAACTTCATATTCGTTTAAGAGATCAGGAACATCAATAAGCCTATACCCCTTTCGGGCAGAAGAATCGATGGCGTAGCCTTCTTCACGAAGTTGATTGATATGTTTCCACACGGCAGTTCGACTTACACCAAGATGTTCACAGAGGTCTTGTCCAGAAACATAGTTTCCCTGAGCTTGTTTTAAGAGAGTTAAAATGTGTTTTTTCAAAAGGATCGCTCCTTCAATTTTTAATTAGTTTTCTTATAAAAGCTTTTTAGCGGAGTATCGAATACCGATGGCCCCTAATGGAGCAGTAATAAGTATAGATAATACGGCTATAGCTAAGATAATATCTCCTGACTCAACCCCTAATGATAGCGGTATTGCTCCCATAGCTGCTTGTACAGTAGCCTTCGGGGAATAAGAAATTATGCAAAAGAGCCGTTCTTTCCAATTGAGATTTGTTCCCAAAAGAGAAAAAAGAACGCCGATACTCCTACCGATCAATCCAATTCCAATTATAACAATACCTACTCCTCCTGCTTTAAGCGCTAATGTTACGTCTACTTGGGCACCTACAAGGACGAAAAGCAAGATTTCGGCAAAAATCCATATTTTGTTAAGTTTTTGGGCTAAACGTTCTCCAACAGAAGGTATTTTCTCCGATATGATAAACCCCATAGTCATAACGCCAAGTAATGATGCAATTTCAATTTTGGTTTTAAATAGAAATTCAAGTTCGGAAATCAATACGGCAAGAGCTAAAATTAATAAGACTTTTTGGGTATCTCTCATCTGATATTTCTTAAAAATATGTACTACAACAAAACCTACAATACCTACCATGAAACCTAGTAATATGGAAATTGGAATACTCAATATTTTTATGCCAATATTTATGCTTGCTCCACTATATAAACCTAAAAAGACACTTAACATTGTGATAGCAAAAACATCGTCGATGGATGCTCCTGCAATAATGAGACTTGGAACTCTTTTTTCTGTCCCGATTTTACTTTTAATTAAATTAAGCATAGAAGGGACAACTACAGCAGGGGATACTGCTGCAAGAATAAAACCAAGTATGCCTCCTTGAATTAAAGAAAAATCTAATAGCTTTACTGAGATAAATGCTATGGTTGCTCCTTCTAGTAAACCAGGCAAACAACTCATCTTTAAGGCTGCGATCCCATTCTGCTTCAAGTCATCTCTATTTATTCCCAATCCTGCGCGCAACAAAATAATAATGAGGGCGATTCTTCTTAGATCTCCTGATACATTTAGAAGTTCAGGTTGAAGCCAATCTAAACCATATGGGCCTATAGCAATACCTAAAAGTAGGGTTCCCAATAAACCGGGCATTTTCAATGTTTCAAAAATTTTATTTGTTGGTAGAGCGAATAATAAAATAACAGCGAGACTAAAAGCCATGAGAAAACACTCCTTCATATAGAATACAAAAATGACTCCTACAAGCACTTACACTTGTAGGAGTCATCAGCTTTGTCGTTTATAGCATTTATGGTGAACTCCATCACCAATTCTTATAGGCGAGTATTATATAACACTTTAGCCGTAAATGCCAGAAATATACTCCGCTGTTCTACTATCGCGAGGATTTTCAAAAAGATCTTTTGTGGAACCTGCTTCTATAATTTCCCCATCAAGCATGAAAAGTGTTTGATGAGAAATACGACGTGCCTGAAAAAGATTATGGGTAACAATGATAATAGAATATTGTTGGCATAGAGTGCGAAGCATCATCTCTATATTTTGTGTGTTCTTAACGTCAAGGGAGGAACAGGGTTCGTCCAGAAGCAGTATTTCTGGCTCTACAGTGAGAGCTCGGGCGATACAGAGTCTTTGTTGCTGTCCTCCAGAAAGAAGAGTCGCGTTCATCGCCAGATTATCTTCGACCTCTTCGAAAAGCCCTACATCCTCAAGTTTATTACGAATTATGCTATCAAGGCTTTTCTTATTTTTTTTCGCGCCGTGTCCATGATAACGCAAAGGGTACGCCATATTGTCGTAAATAGAGAGAGGAAAGGGGGTAGGTGATTGAAAGACCATGCCGATACGACGACGTACTTCCTCAGGACTTAGCGTAAAAGTATCCTCCCCATCAAGATGAATCTGACCGCTCAGAGACACCCCTCGTTCGTCTTCTATGAGACGATTAAGGCTTTTGAGAAATGTGGATTTTCCACATCCGGAAGGGCCGATAATAGCTGTAATTTGATGCGGGTAGAAATTTGCGTCGATCTTTTTAAGAATTTTTTTATTATCGAATGCAACGGCAAGCTGACGAATTTCGAGAATAGGGAGCATTTTTACCTCTCCTTTCTGTACATTTTTATAACAAGGGGCACTATGTTGAGAACGAGTAAAAGAATAATAAGCACGAGAGCGGTTCCATATGCTTTGGAAATCGATACCCCCTGCCCTACAAGAATATAAAGATGGTTGGGCAAAGCCATTGCTGGAGAAAAAATAGAACGGGGGGATGGAGCGAAGAGAACTGCCCCAGTGAAGAGAATAGGAGCAGTTGCACCCATAGCAAAACTTCCTCCAAGAGCAATGGCACTGGCAATATTGCCAATGCACCCTGGAAGGATCAGGTGAAAAAGTGTCCACGTTTTTGTAATGCCCAAACTAATAGAGGCCTGCATAATATTCTTGGGGAACTCCAAAAGAGTTTTTTCGACGCGCACCTCAATAAATGGAAAGATCATGATTCCAAGAATAAGTCCTCCTGACAAGATCGATACGCCGAAATCAAGTGTAACGACGAAAAACGTATAACCAAATAGCCCCAGAATAATCGAAGGTATTCCAGCCATAGAGTGAATGAAAAAATGGCAAAGAGATACAATTCGTGTTGTTTTAGCGTAAAAGGCAAGAAAGATTGCTGTAGGAAGAGCCAGAAAGGAGGCGAATATGCAGGCAATCGTAGTAAACCAGAAACTCCCCACAATAGCGGGCCATATTCCTCCATCTATGCCTAAAGGAAAACCCTGTGGCATATTTGTAAGGAAAGAAAGGGAAAGTTCGCTTCCTCCCTGAATAAAAATATATCCAAAAATAACGCATAAAGACGCCATAACAAGAAAGACGCTTAAAAAAAGCCATAGCCGAAGGGATAGGTGAGAAGTTTTGCCGTTATTATTTCTCATTTTATTCCCTCCTCAATACGCTTGCGGATAAAAAAGAAAAAAGAATTAAAGGCAAAGAGTACAAACATGAGAATAAATCCAGCTGCGAAAAGAGCCTGATAGTGTAAGCTACCAACGGCAGCGCCCCCCATTTCCAAAGCGATGAGAGCAGGTATAGTCTCAGCTTTTCGAAAAAGATGAGGAAATATTGGGCTGTTCCCAATCACCATCATTACAGCCATAGTTTCGCCCATGGCTCTAGAAAGGGATAAGATTAGTGCCGCTAGAATTGCCTTTTTTGCTGAAGGAATAACTAAATAACGTATCATATGCCATTTTGAGACACTTAGGGCTCGTGATGTTTGTTGATAATGATGAAGAACTTTGGTCATAGACTCACAGCACGTAGAGACGATATAAGGCAAGATCATGATGGCTAAAAGAATTGAACCGGTAAGTACGGATTCTCCAGAGGACCATGAAAAACGAGTCTCAAAAAACTTTACAATAATCATAAGGCCTACAAAACCATAGACAACAGATGGGATACCGGCCATGAGATCAATAAGAGGAAGAAGTATCCGTTGGATTTTTTGTGGGGCTAAAACCGATAGGAAAATAGCCATTCCGACACCGATAGGAAGAGCAATAAGTGCTGCAAGAAGAGAAACATAAACAGTGGCGCATATCATCGGTTGAAGGCCGAAAGCTGGTGGATCTGCAATAGGATTCCATCGTGACCCCGTTAAAAAATGAAGGAGTGACGTCTTCTGAAAAAATATAAAGCTTTCTTTTGCAATAAAAAGAAAGATAAAGAATAAAAAAGAAATAGCCAGCAATGTAATAGCCTTGCAAGTCCATACAAAAATTCGTTCTTTTTTCACGCTCTCAAAAGCCTCCTCACATAGCTATGAGAAAAGGCCGGAGAGGATTCCCCCCGGCCTTGAGAAAACCTTAATGATCAAAGGCACATTTTACTTTGCAGGTACGAATCCCATCTGCTCCACAATTTTCATGCCTTCAGCAGAAAGTAGTTCATCAATAAAAGCCTTTTCTATAGGAGACATATTCCCTTTCTTGACGATAAGAAGTGGCCGTGAAACATAATATGTTCCATTAAGAATATTTTCAACGGTAGGTTCCACTCCATCAACTTTAAGAGGAATAATTTTCCCTTTGTTTACATTAACCATGCCAAAAGAAGCGTAACCGATGGCATTTTTGTTTTCCATGACTTTGGTAACGAGAGCTCCCATAGATGGAGATTGAATCGCATTGGGTGTTACATCTACTTTTCCCATAACACTTTTCTGGAAGACTTCGTGAGCTCCACCGCCAATATCTCGAATAACAACAACAATTTCTTCTTTAGGTAATGTCGGATCAAGATCGTTCCATGTTTTGTATTCGCCGCTAAAGATTTTAATCAATTCATCTTTAGTGAGGTTGGGCTTTATCTGACAGACCTTATTGTCAGGGTGAACCGAAATGGTCAGAGCGTCTGTCCCAATATGGAACTCGTGATAATCTCCGATTGCTTCTTTCTCTTCTGCTTTAACGGCACGAGCTGTCATACCAAAATTACTTGTTCCATCAAGAACGGCTTTTACCCCTTCTCCAGAACCGCCCCCGGAGACAAAAATTTCGATTTTGGCGTCGGGAAGAGATGCCTCAACTTTATTCCATGTACCATATTTTCCCATAAACTGCTGTGCCACTTGTGAAACAACTGGGGCAAGAGTAGATGACCCTTTAAAGAAAATCTGACCATCTGCGGCTACAGCGAGCTGGTTTCCCGCAATAATAAGACTCATAATCATGACAGAAGCGAATAAAAAACGAAAAATCTTATTCAATTATAATTCCCTCCTATAAATAGTATGCCTATAGTTTATGTTGGACTATTGTAATCTGTAAAGATAACTTTGTCTATGTGATCACAATAATGTCGAATATAATAGAATGAAAAAGGCAAATTAATGAAGGGAGTGTCTCTCTATGCGTATCTGTATTGCCGGACTAGGCGGAGTAGGAGGATATTTCGGAGGACGTCTTGCTGCTGCTTACTCAGCGTCATCGGAGCACGAGATTTGCTTTTTATGTCGGGGAGAGCATATGGAAAGTATTCAGAAAAAAGGGCTAAAAGTGACAACGCCTCATGAATCTTTTATCGCTCATCCTCACATTATTTCGGATTGCCCTCAAGAGATAGGTCTCGTGGATGTCATTTTTTTCGCTGTCAAAGGCTACGATTTGCCCTCTCTGGCAAAGAGTGTATATCCCTTGTGTCATGATAAAACACTTTTGATTCCACTTGGGAATGGTGTAGACAATGTAGATATTCTTCAGAAAGAAAAACTCACGGGCATTCCCTTTAATGGATGTGTTTACATTTCTGCATATATCGAATCCCCTGGTGTGATCAGGCAAGTTGGGGGCAGCTGCAAAATGGTAGTAGGCCCATTAGATAGAGACATTGAAAAGCATTTACCTTTTGAAAATATGATGAAAAACGCCGGCATTTTATTTGAATTGGTCAAAGACATAGATCGGGCAGTTTGGACAAAGTTTATTTTTATGAGTCCTATGGCGATTGTTACAACTCTTAAAGCAGAGAATTTTGGAACGGTGCTTTCTGCGAAGACAAGTCGTGACCTGGTTGTCGATCTTATGAAGGAAATATATTATCTTGCAAAGAAAAGGAATGTTGCCCTTCCCGATGATGCAGTAGCCAAAGCTCTGGCTCAGGCAGAATCCTTTCCGCCTCATACACGTTCTTCCATGGAACTTGATGCTTCAAAAGGTCGCTCTACAGAATTGGAAACTTTTGTCGGAGCGGTAGTCCGTTTGGCGCAAGATGAAGGAATTTCCCTTCCTGTTTATGAGAGAGTATATGAGGAATTGCTGAAAATGTAGAGGAGGAACCCCATGAAGGTACATACAGTTCCTGTTTCTGAATCAGTTGGGCTTCATTTATCTCATGATGTTACGCAAGTGGATGTGGTAAATGGTTTTAAGGGGGCTCGTTTTTGTCGGGGACACCAGATAAGAAAAGAAGATGTTCCAATTCTTCGATCAATGGGGCGGGAGGAACTGGCAGTTCTCTTGCTTGAAGAAGGAGAGGTTCATGAAGATGATGCGTCTCTTCGCCTTGCAAGATGCCTACAAGGATCTGGACTGACGTTAGAGGGACCAAGTGAGGGAAAATGTTCTCTTTTTGCAACTCACAGGGGGTTGCTTTCCTTTGATGAAGAGGTTGTACATGCCATTAATGAAGATACCGACTGGGTTCTTGCTACATTACCACCAAATATTTCTGTAGAAAAAGGCGAGCGTGTGGCTTCCTTCAGAATTGCTCCTCTTATTGTTAAGGAAGATCAGGTTGCTCGAGTAGAAAAACTAGCGACTCCTGTCTCTGTGTTACCCTTCAGACCATATTCTGTTGCCCTTGTAACTACAGGTAGAGAAATTGCTGAAGGTCTTGTGCAAGATGCTTTTGAACCTCAATTAAGGAAGAAAATTCAGTTTTATGGGGCTTCTTTTACGGGGCACTCTGTAGTGGGAGATTCAAAAGATGAAATAACAAAAGCCGTGCGCAGCTTTTTAGCAGAAGAGACGTCTATTATTATTTGTACTGGCGGAATGAGTATTGATGTTGAAGATCGAACTCCAGAGGCAATTGTCAACATTGCCGATGATGTCATTTTCCGAGGAATACCCGTACTGCCAGGATCGAACCTAATGTTGGCCAGAACAAATGAATCATATATTATCGGTGCTCCGGCATGTGTTGTCGCTTGTCATCACACATCTTTAGACCTCATTCTTGATCGTCTGTTTGCGGGAGTTGTTCCTACTCAGAAAGAGATACGCCGTTGGGGCGTAGGAGGACTATGCCGAAGTTGCACAACATGTTTTTATCCAGTTTGCTCTTTTGCTTCAAGAATGCATTAACGATGCTGACTCCAGCCTGGTATATATAGCTTTTTTTCTAAAAGAGAGAGGAGCCAGCTTGCGAAAGAGACCATTATGAGATACATGATGCCAACAACGGTGAAGACAAGGGTATATCTAAATGATCTGGCAGCTACGATCTTTCCGGCGCCTGTAAGTTCAATGTAAGTAAGCATATAGGCTAACGAAGAGTATTTTATAAGGTAAATCATTTCATTTGAACAGCCTGGAATGGCCCGTCTAAGCGCTTGTGGCAAAATGATATTCCATATTGCCTGTCGACGAGTCATGCCTAGTGCCTGGGCCGCAATAAGTTGTCCGCCTTTAACAGATTGAATAGCTCCTCGGATATATTCGGAGTTATATGCTCCGTTGCAGAGGACAAAGCCCAAAACAGACGCAGCAAAAGGACTTAAAGCAATACCAAAGGATGGAAGGCCGAAATAGAGCATAAAAAGAAGTATTAAGAGGGGAGTTCCCTTAAAAAAAATAACGTAGAGCTTACAGAGAAATGATATAGGCTTATTGCCGTAAATACGTCCAAGAGCTACACATGTTCCTGTAGCTAATCCAAAGGGGATTGAGGCGATTATAAGCTTTACGGTCATTACGAGCCCTTCTAGTAAGGCTGGCAACACATCCTGTTGAATAAAAAGCAGATTATTCATTACTTTTCCCCAGCTCTCCGTATAAATCCATCAATTTCCGTAAAAATTGACGAGTTCGTTCGTATTGAGGTGTATTAAGTAACGTTTCTGGCGATCCGCTTTCTAAGATTTTTCCTTCTTCCATAAACATAATTTCATTTGCTACGGAACAGGCAAAGCCCATTTCATGGGTAACAACGAGCATCGTCATGCCAGCTTTTGCAAGATCACGCATAACTTCAAGCACTTCGCCGATAAGTTCGGGGTCTAGCGCTGATGTTGGTTCGTCAAACAGCATAACGTCAGGATCCATAGCTAATGCCCTTGCTATAGAAACCCTCTGAGCTTGCCCACCAGAAAGCTGGGAGGGATAGTGGTCAGTAAAAGCAGCCATTCCGACACGCTCAAGTTCCTGCATAGCCTTTTTCCGTGCACTTTTTTTATCCATTCCTTTGACCTTTATAAGGGCTATCTCTACATTACGAAGTGCTGTGAGATGGTCGAAAAGATAAAAGTTTTGGAAGACCATTCCCATTTTTTGGCGAAAAAGATTAATGTTCTTTTTTGAATGAGTGACTTCTTCCCCGTGGAGCCAGATTTGTCCAGAATCAGGAATCGTGAGCTGATTGATACAGCGTAGCAAAGTACTTTTACCAGTACCTGAAGGACCGATAAAAACCTTTGTTTCTCCTTTTTTGACAGAGAAAGAAATGCCTTTCAACACTTCTATTCCACCGTATGTTTTATGGATATTTTCTACACGTAAAATAACATTTTCTGTTTTATCACTCATCATGATTATTCTCCATTTCCATATCCGGGAATTCTTAATTTATTTTCTACAAAGTGAAGCAGCCGCATTCCGCCATAATTAAGAAGAATAAATATAATGGCACATGTTAAAAATATAGGCATGGGCTGATATGTTCGAGAGACAACAAGGTTTGCCCGTGTCAAAATTTCAAGAACGCCTATAGCGTATGTTACAGAAGAATCAGTCAGTAGAATGGGATATTCATTTGACCAACCAGGCAGGGCTAAGCGAATGGCCTGGGGCAAAATAATCCATGTAACAGCCTGTATTTTGCTCATCCCCAATGAACGGGCAGCTAACATTTGTCCCTCTCCGAGAGAGAGGATGCTTCCTCTGAATATCTGCGATTGATAAGCAGCACTTCGCAGTCCCAAAACAACGACAGCTGTAAAGAACGCGGAAGCGTCTATTCCGAGAGAGGGGAAAATGCCGAAGAAAAATAAGAAGAGAAGAACAAGATTAGGGAGACCGCGAAAAATCCATACATATCCCTTTACGATTTTCTGTAAAAAGAGAGAACCATAAACTTGGGCAACAGCTAAAGGAAGCCCCATGCAGAGTCCTAGAGCCAAGGCCAGGGCAACTATTCGTAACGTAACGAGAGTTCCTTGAAGCAAATAGGGTAAGGATTCAATGACTACGGTAATACTTTCCATTTTTAAAATTCTCCCTTTTTAAAATTCTCCCTTATCTAAATCGTAACATAAAAAAGGGGAATGAAAGACATTCCCCTTTTAGCTCAAATAATGATGAACAGAGGTAAAGCGGATTAAAACATTTTATATTTTACTTTAAGCTCGTTCCATTTTGGGGAAGTCATCAACTTATCGAGTCCCTCATTGATGAGAGCCTGAAGATCTTTGTCTTCTTTTCGCATTGCAACAGCATATTCCTCTCCAGTGGAGATTGTTCCAATAACCTTGAGAGACTTACCTTCCACAGCCTTGGCAACGATAACATCATCCATCATAGCTGCGTCGATTCGACCATTTTCGAGATCTTTGGCTGCCAGAGGGAAATTGTCATAAAGTTTAAGGTTTTCTTTCGGAATAATTCCAGTCTTTACAAGGTTGTCTTCAAGCCACATGGCAGCAGTACAACCGCGCTGAGTACCAATGGTATGTTTGCCATCAAAAAGATTTCCCATGTGGATATCAGATTTATTTTGGACACAGACAGCCTGGTTGATAATCCAGTAGACTTTGCTGAATGTAACGACTTCTCTACGTTCGGGGGAGGCTGTCATGCCTGAATAAACCATATCAATTTTTTTTGCAAGAAGAGCAGGGATAATTCCATCCCACGCCATAGGTTGAACTTTTACTTCGAACCCCATCTCATTAGCGATCCACTCAATAGATTCCACATCAAAACCGGTAGGCTTACCGTCTTGTCCGACAAAAGAGTAGGGATAGTAATCCCCATCAATTCCCACAATATAGGTTTTTTTCTCAGCGGCAAGTAAGCCACTTGCACCTAAAACTATGAAGAGACAACATAAAAAAAGAGCACTTAACTTCTTCATCCTTATACCCCCTCAACGAAATAATTATTTTTCTCGATGATAATTCATCACGCTAAAGTGCCAGTCGAATAAAGATTATAGTGAAAGAATAAAAAGCTGTCAACCAAAGGCACAGACAAGATGGGTTGGGGGTATCAACAAAAATGAATTATAAAAAATGGCATGTATTGTGCATATTGAACTATTCTTTATCTTCTTCCTCTTCATTGCGTATTACGTTATATAAACCTTTAAGTAAGTGTTCACGCATGGCCTGACTTGCTTTTTGAGGTTCATGGTTTCGTATATATTCCACAATTTGCCTATGTTCTTCCATCATTCTATTCCAGTCTTCTTCTGTTATATCAAGATATTTATGCCGTTGCGTGTCTATTTCATTTCGAATAGATCGTAGTAACTTCAAAACAAGACTATTTCCACCTATTTCAGCAATAGCTTCATGGAAATCACTATGATACTTTAAGTGATCTAGATCTCTGGGGCGAACGTTTGTTCCCCCATCTGTACTTAAATCCATAATCGTATAAAGCTTTTGAATATCTTCATCGGTAGCATTTTCAGCAGCCCAATAGGCAGCTTGCACCTCAAGCAAAAGCCGAACTTGCATGAGCTCCTTCCATGAAGAATCGTCAGAGATATAGTTCATGAGTTCGTTATTGCTTATCTTTCGCAATGCGTCTGGAGAAACAAATGTCCCTTGCCCAGGTTTTGACTCTACAATGCCAAAGATGGCTAAAGCTTTTGTTGCTTCCCTTATACTATTTCTTCCAACCTGAAACAGTTCTGCCAGTTCCATTTCGCTAGGAATTTTCTCCCCTGCCACCCATATGCCCTCTTTTATGGCCGCTACCATTTGTTTGAGGACCTCTTGGTAAAGAGTTGTTCTGCTTGCTGGTTTTATCACTGAAGTCACACCTCTCGAAGATGTATTGTCATAAATATATCATTAGGAAGTGAAAACTAAAACATAAAGATGTGAAAATATCAAGATATGAATATCCCATCTTCTAGATCAGAATAATCGTATTAAAATAACATAAGTATACATTATCCAAAGTTTGTGATATTGACACTTTTCAGAGCTGATACTATTATGTCAACTATTCCAATCATCCTACATTAGGATAACATGAAGATAGTACATTGTTATTTTCTGCACAAATAAATGGGGATATTTCTTAATAAATAAGGAGGGGGTAATTTTGTTAGGAAGCAATAACGGCTCAGGCTTACTTGGAAAATTAGAGTCAATTCAGCATCTCTTACTATTTATCTTGATGATGATTGTAACGGCTCTGGTTTTTGCGCAGGTACTTTTGCGATACGTTTTTAAGGCTCCTCTCATGGGAATAGAGGAAATACTTCTTTTCCCCACAGTCTGGCTCTATTTTATTGGCGCGATCAACGCTTCAAGTGAGAGAACACAGATTGTAGCTAGAGTTCTTGAAGTCTTTGTTAAAAAAGAAAAGACGATCTTCTTCATCAGAATGTTGGCATCAGTATTATCTTTTGTCATTATTTTGTGGCTCAACTATTGGGCATACGATTTCCTCAAATATTCTCTCAGAATGCAGAAGGTAAGCGCTACGTTGTATATCCCCCTGATCTATTCGGAAGCTGCTGTTTTCATTGGAATGATCGTCATGACGTTCTATACGGCTATCGAAATTTTCCATAACTTTAATATCTTTAAAAATGGCGGCGGCCAGGATCTTCTTGAAGCTGAAGTAGAGGGAGGAGAAATTTAACATGATGAGTGTAGCAATTGGAGCGCTGGTAGTTCTTGTCGTTTTATTGACATTAGGTGTCTCTCTTCCTTTCTGTTTTGGTGGAAGTCTTATGTACATGGCACTAATAGGCGGAGTGAATATGAAGGGCATGATGTTGTGGGGATTGGGGCAAATAACGAACCCGGTATTACTCTGTGTGCCTTTATTTATATTAGCAGGAACGCTTATGAGTGAGAGTGGAATAGCTAAATATCTGCTTGATTTTGTAAATGTCTTTGTCGGGAGAAAACGTGGTGGGCTTGGTGTTGTAGCTTCTGTGAGCTGTGCGATTATAGGTGCTATATCTGGAAGTGGATTTACCGGAGTTGCCGCAGTTGGCCCGATCCTTATTCCGAGAATGGAGCAGGAAGGATATCCTCGGGGATATGCTACAGCTCTCGTTACAAATTCATCCATTCTTGGTCTTCTTATCCCTCCAAGTGTTGTCATGATTGTGTATGGATGGGTTACAGAAACGTCTATTCTTGCTTGTTTCCTTGCTACGATAGGACCAGGCCTGCTCGTAACCTTTCTTTTCTCTTTTATCAATGTCATTTGGGCGAAAAAGTTTGACCTTAAAATTGAACCCAAACTTTCTACTCAGGAGAAACTTAAACAGATTAAAAGTCGCACGTGGATGGCTTTGCCAGCTCTCATGATGCCTTTCATTATATTGGGTGGAATTTATGGCGGAATAATGACTCCTACAGAAGCAGCTGGAGTTGCTGTTGTTTACTCTATCCCAGTAGGTTTTTTCATCTATAAAGGACTTAATAAAAATAATTTCTTCAAGATTGCGTGGAATTCTGCGACGGCCGTTGGTGCCATTATGATAATGATTTTCTTCTGCCTCATGTTGAGCCAGACCTTTGTCATGATGCGAGTTCCTCAGGCCCTTGTAGAACTTCTCTTTGGTGTTACACAGAACAAAGTTATTCTTCTCATACTCATAAATATTCTCCTTTTCTTTGTAGGAATGATCGTAAACGATATAACAGGGATTATTTTGGTTGCACCACTTCTTCTGCCTTTGGCACAGAGCATTGGGATCAACCCCATACAATTTGCTGCCATCATGGGAGTAAACCTTGCTATGGGTGGCGTTACCCCTCCTTATGCGAGCATCCTGTATTTGGGAATGAGAATAGGTAATGTTGAGTTCATGGATATTATAAAACCAGCGATGGTGTTGTTACTTTTAGGGTATGTTCCAGTCGTTTTCCTTACATCGTTTTGGCCTGATCTATCAATGTTTCTTCCTACGCTATTAGGATTCGTTCATTAGAATGGAGGCTAAAAATCAAATGCACAGATCAATCGCAGTTTTAGGAGCAGGTAACGGGGGGCAAACTTTAAGTGCTCACTTAGCTATGATGGGTAATAAAGTAAGTCTTTATGAGCATCCATCATTTGTTGACAAACTTATTCCCATTCAAAAAGCGGGAGGCATTCAATTAACAGGAGCTATTGAAGGTTTTGGAAAGTTGCGGTTAGCCTCTTCTGATATGGGCAAAGTTTTAGAGGGAGCTGAAATCGTATATATTGTTGTTCCTTCATTTGGCCAAATTCCAATTATGAAAGAAGTTCTTCCTTTTCTTGCAGATGGGATGAAAGTTGTTTTTATCCCTGGGAACTTTGGATCTCTTGAGGCTTTTAAGCTCTTAAAAGATGAAGGCGTCACTTCTGATGTAACCCTTGCGGAGACTGATACATTGCCATATGCCTGCAGGATGGTTGAGCCTGGAAAGGTTCAGGTTTGGGGGTTAAAAGAGGGGCTTTCTATTGCAGCTTTGCCTGGTAAAAAAACAGAAACTCTTGTGCAGGAGATACGTGATGTTTTCCCTATTCCTCTTTGGACAATGGAGAATGTACTTCCTATAGCTTTTTCAAATCTTAATATGATTGTTCATTGTGCAGCTGTTCTTCTCAATATAGGCAGGATTGAGTCGACTCAGGGAGATTTCAGATTTTATTGTGATGGCGTTACTCCCACTGTAGGCAAACTTCAAGAACTTATGGATTCGGAAAGAGTTGCCGTTGGTAAGGCTTATGGCATGAATCTTGAAAGAGCTACAGAATGGGTTAAAAAAACGTATCCTGTGCAGGGCAATTCCATGCATGAACTTCTTTCGAAAAACCCCATTTATGCGGGGCACGGAGCAGACGCTCCCAAACAGGTAAGGCATCGGTATATTACAGAAGATGTTCCAAATCTTTTGGTACCTGTTGTAAGTTTTGCACGTGCTGCAGGCGTTGAAACACCCATTATCGATAGTGTTATCACACTTCTTTCATCTTTAACAGATGAAGATTATTTAGAGACTGGTCGAAATTTCTCTTGCCTCGGATTACAAGGCTTGGGAGCTCAGGAAGTTTTGAATTTCGTGAATTGTGGGGAACGCAGGTAAGAATTTATGAAAGGGCCGTAACGTTTTCAAAAAATGAAAACGAGAGAGCAAAAAATTTGGAGGAGGCGATATGCAGTGAAGAAACTTGTAATGTCTTTGACCATTTTTGCAATGATTTTTGCAATGGCGACAGCAAGTGTTGCAGCGAACAAACCCAAGTATGTCTGGAAATTATCTCACGTACGTCCCCAGGGGACGGCTATTGATAATGACCTTCATTGGTTTGCTGATAAGGTTTTCGAAGATTCCAATGGGCGTATAAAAATTGAAATCTATCCGGCTAGCCAGCTTGGTGACTATACCGTTGTACACGAGCGCGTAGGAGTTGGCGCTATAGAGATGGCTTGTCAGCCACCTGGAGTAGCCGCAGACAAGAGAATTCAGATTCTTAATCTTCCCTACCTTGTAAAGAACTGGGAAGGCGCAAAGAAAAATTACGCAACAGGAAGTCCTCTTATGAATGTAGCTGCAGAGCTCTTTGCAAAACAGGATATTCAATATCTTGCTGCCTATCCGGTTTATTTTGGCGGTATAGCTTTAAAAGCAGATCCAGTTTCACCTGGTGATCCTAACGTTAAAAAGGGGATAAAAGTTCGTGTCCCGCCGTTGAAATCATTCCAGCTTCTTGCCAATGTTCAGGGGTATCAAGCTACTCCTATTCCTTTCTCTGAAGCTTTTACAGCTATTCAGACAGGCATTGTGGATGGTGTTATTGGTTCAGGTGCGGAAGGATACTATGCAAACTTTAGAGATGTTATTAAGTATTATTTGCCTATGAACACTCATTTTGAGCAATGGTACCTTTACATGAATATGGAGCTTTTCAGCAAGCTTAACGATGAGGATAAAAAGGTTGTTCGTGATGCTGCCGCTGAGTTTGAAGCAAAGAGAGCTATTCAGGCAGAAAAAGATCAGGCTGCTAACGAGAAAAAACTTGAAGATTATGGCATTAAGATTGTTCGTCCTACAGATGAAGAACTTTCTGTCATAGCTGAAAAAGTTCAGGCTGAAGCCTGGCCCGAAATAATGAAAGATCTTGGAGAAGAGTGGGCCCAGGAAGTAGTTGACTCGATAATACAGTAAGTTCTGATATACGCAGTTACAGTAGGTCGGGCACAGATTCCTACTGTAACTGCGACAAGAATAAGGTAATGAAGCTTCTTCTTTTTTTGAAACTGATCAAATATAGGATGTTATGAAATTAGGATAATTTTTTAAATTCATTATAGGGGGAAATCCAAATGAAATTTACTATTCTTGGAAGTGGCAACGGCGCCAGAGCGTGGTGTGCTCAAATAGCAGCCAAAGGGTATCCTGTCGTCATGTGGGAACCCCTTGAAGCAACAGAAGACTATCTCAAATTGAGAGAAGAAAAAGAGATGTTCCTTGAAGGTGATATACAGGTAGGTGGCAAGTTGGCAGGAGTAACCATGGATATCAAAGAGGCTATGGATGGTGCCGATTATATCCTTGTTATTGTTCCATCTTTTGCCCATGAGCCTATTTTTAGAAAGATGATTCCTTATCTTGAAGATGGTCAGAATGTGATTGTTGTTCCTGGCAACTTTAGTGGTTTGCGTCTTAAAAAAATGATGAAAGAAGCTGGAGTCGAAAAGAAAATATCTATCTCAGAGACAGCTTCAATGCCATATGCCTGCAGAATTGATACATATAATACGGTCATGGTTTACAAAAAAAAGTTTCAAATGAAAATGGGAACTTCTCCTCAATCTATGAATGCCGAAATGCTTGATGTAATGAATGATGTATTCAAGGGATATGTAGAATATCTTCCGGCCCAAAACCTTCTTGAAATAGATTTTGATAACATAAACTATACACTTCACCCATTTCCAGTTCTTTTCAATTATGGGGAAATTGAAAAAAATGGTAAGACTTACAGACATTATATGGACGGAATAACCCCATCTATCTCTGAAAAAATGAAAGAGCTAGATGATGAACGAATGGCTATTGGTGCAAAGTTAGGTCTTAACTTACAAACGTGCCTTTCTCAGTTGAAGATGTATTACGGTCAAAATGATTCCCAATCTATTTACGAGTATGTAAATAGTGAAGATACACCTTATAGAGATTTGGTAGGCCAAAATGTAAAAGGAAGATATTTAACTGAAGATGTTCCTGGCGTCTTGGTTCCAATAAGCCTTTTTGCAAATAAAGCTGGAATGGAAACTCCTGTTTCAGATCTAGCTATCCGTATGACTTCTTTCCTTCATGGCACGGATTATATTGAAAAGGGAACGACTCCCGAATCCCTTGGAGTAGCAAATCTGTCAATTGATGAGATTATAAAGCTAATATCATAGCAATCTGAGAGGAACTCTTTTTATCAACATTTTCAATTGTTGATAAAAAGAGTTCCTTTTATTTTTTATAAGTAGAGGAGTTTTGTCTGTGAAGAAGCAGAATTTCTTGGCCTTTATTGCTTTAGCATTACCAATTCTCTTCTGGGGATCAGCCTTTCCTAGTATACGATATGCTCTTTCTGGATATACTCCCATGGAGATAGCAACATTACGCTTTATTATTGCCTCGCTGTTACTTGTTATTTACTCTAAGATAAAGAAATTCGGTCTTCCTGAAATACGAGACCTGCCGATGATTTTATTCTTTTCACTGACGGGTGTGGTGCTCTATCATCTTCCTCTCAATACAGGAGCAAAGACTGTTACTGCAGGGACAATAAGCCTATTAAATGCCACTGCACCTGTATTTACAGCCATTCTTTCTTTTTTTATTGTAAGGGAAAAGATGAGGGGAAAGGGTTGGGTAGGTATTTCCATCAGTTTTTTAGGAGCTGGAATTCTTGCTTTCAATATTGGGGGAGG
Source organism: Aminobacterium sp. (assembly GCF_034926885.1). NCBI lineage: Bacteria > Thermotogati > Synergistota > Synergistia > Synergistales > Aminobacteriaceae > Aminobacterium > Aminobacterium sp. The sequence goes on along the minus strand of NZ_JAYFQR010000015.1, from coordinate 74,165 downwards.
TATTTCTTTCTCATTTGGTGCTCTCTGGATACTCTTTGCTGCTTTTTCAGAAAGCTTTTATTTCATATATCAGAAAAAACTTCTTTCCAAATACGGAGCCCTTCCTTTAACTACATATGTTATATGGTTTGGAGCATTGATGATGCTTCCGTTTAGTGGAAACTTGTTTGAGAGTGTTATTTCTGCTTCAATCTCTTCTTCATGTGCAGTTTTGTATTTAGGAATTTTCCCAACAGCTATTGCCTATGTATTATGGGCCTATGATTTATGCAAATTTCCTGCTTCCAGGGTTGCAAGCTTGCTTTATCTTTCGCCTGTCATAGCAATTTCCTTAGGATGGTTTTGGTTAGGAGAAAATCCTTCCGTTCTTTCTCTTGTTGGAGGAGCATTGGCTATTGGCGGGGTTGCTTGTGTTCAAAGAGCAAAATATGAATAGAGGAACGACGCTTTTAAATTGAATAAGGAGCTTCGTTCCTCTATTTTTTATAACTTTTTCGAACAGGAATTGAGATAATTGAATGCCAGAATGGCTTCAAAAGCAGATCCTGCGGAAAGAACATCTTCATCTACCATAAAACGAGGATGATGATGAGGGTACGTAAAGCCTTTTTCTTTATTCCCAATACCGAGAAAGAAAAACGCTCCCGGAACTTTGTCCAGATAGTAGCTAAAGTCCTCTCCCCCCATGGTAGGTTGAGTTTCCATCACATTCTTTTCTCCGAAAACCAGCGTAGCAGCCTTTACCCCAAAACGTGTCATCTCAGGATCGTTAACTGTTGGAGGCAGATTCCTCTCATATATGAATTCTGCTTTGCAGCGTAACGCGGCGCAACAATGTTCTGCTACTCGTTCAAGACTACCAGCCATGGCTTCTCTGACTTCAGGTTCGAAGGCTCGAGCTGTTCCTATAAGAGATACATAATCTGGAATGACATTAAAGGCATTCCCGGCTTTCATTTCTCCGACAGAAACAACGGCTGTTTTAAGAGGATCCAGTTCTCTGCTTACAAATGACTGGGCCATTGCGATAAAATGAGCAGCTGCAATCGTAGGGTCATTTGTTTGATGAGGAGAAGCCCCGTGTCCGCCTTTTCCTCGTATGGTTAGTTTCCAACGATCGGAACAGGCCATAATAGAACCTTCCTTCCATGCAAGAACGCCGCTGGGGGTAGGTTGCCATACATGTAAACCGAAAATTGCGTCTACTCCGTCTAAAGCATGTTCATCAATAACGGCTCGTGCTCCTTGAATGTAATCGGCCGATTCTTCTGAAGGCTGAAAGATGAGCTTTACTTTACCAGGAAGTTCTTCTCGAATTTCGGAAAGTAGCTGAGCAGCTCCTAAAAGGATAGCTATATGTGCATCATGACCGCAGGCATGCATAACGCCTTCGTTTTTTGAAGCGAAGGAGAGCCCTGTCTTTTCAGTTATAGGCAACGCGTCTATGTCAGCTCGCAGTGCAACACAGAGTCCGGAATGATCACTGTTAAGTTCAGCTACGACTCCGGTGGGTCTACCGGCAGTGCCAATGTGAATATGCTCATATCCCATAGACGTGAGTAAAGAAGCAATATACTTACTTGTCTCTTCCTCTTTGAAGGAAAGTTCAGGCCAGGCGTGAAGGTGACGACGCCATTCAATAATATTTTTTTCTATTTCCTTGGCCCGATATATCAATTTTTCTTTCATTTCTTTACGCTGGCCCCCAATTAATGAGAACAGCAATGGTCAAGAATATCCAGCTTGCCAACAAGATTTTGATAATGAGAGGGAAGCAGAATCGGAACCATCTATCAAAAGGAACCCGAGCTAATGCAAGCATAGCAAGGAGACCACCGACTGTTGGGAAAATAAGATTCATAATTCCATCTCCAACCTGGAAGGCCATAATAGCTGTCTGACGAGTCATACCAATGAGATCGCTGAGAGGAATCATAATAGGCATTGTCGCCATAGCCTGACCACTTCCAGAAGGAATGAAGAAGTTGATTACGCTATGAACAAGTGTCATGAGGATAGCTGAAAGAATTGTAGGAAGATGCTGTAATGGGGAAGCAAGTGCATTAACGATCGTGTCACTGACGTGTCCCATATCAAGAAGCACCTGAATTCCTCGCGCTACACCTATGACGAGCGCTCCTCCTGCTATATTCCCTGCTCCCTGAATCATCTTATTAATAATATCGCTAGGAGACATTTTTGCGAAAAGACCAGCTGCTATGGCAATCATTATAAAGATAGCTGACATTTCATTGATGTACCATTTCCATTTAAAAACGCCGTAGAGTATAATGCCAAGGCCGATAAGGAAGCTTGTAAGCACTAATTTATCCGACTTTTTCAAGTGATACTCTTCAATAGGATGAGTAAGTCGAAGGCCTTCAGTACTAATATCGGCGACAAGGCTTTGACTTGGATCGTCGAGAATACGAGCCATGTAGCGACAAGTGTGATGAGCAGTAATAGCTACAGCTGTAAAACAGAAAAGAGATCGCAAACCGGCGCCAGAGAACATGGGAAGCTGGGCGATCATGTCTGATGTACCAATTGTATAAGGGTTGATTGGGGATGTAGCAAACCCCATGCCTATTCCAGCAACAGCCATACCAGCGCCGACCATCAAGTCACCGCCAAGAGCAATAGCTACGAAAACAGCGATAGGAACAAGAGCGATATTATTTTCAAAACCTACTGTTGCACCCAAAAAGCCGAAAATAAGAGTAACAATCCAGATAAGTTTCTTGTAGCTCTCTGCTCCAAGTTTTTTAACCGTAACACCAACACCGTTTTCAAGAGCGCCTGTAGATTCGAGAACATTGAAAAGGGCTCCTGATATAAAGGTAATAAAGATAATGCTCGATGAAGCGATCATCCCGAGGGGTATTGCTTTAAAAAGATCGAAGAAGCTGACTGGTGATTGAGCAATATAATGAAATGTTCCAGGAACAACGGCCATACGTCCGGCAATTTTAGTTCTTTCAAATTCACCGGCAGGCACAAGATATGTCATAATGCCAGCTAAAACAACGATAAAGAAGAGAAGGATGTAGGGATGAGGAATGCGTTCATACCATTTCTTTTTTGTCGATATCTCCACTTTGTTTACCACCTTTCATGAAAAAATTAAGTTTGAAAATGCCTGACCATAAACCTACAATTTGATGGCCCCTTTCTCTGCTACTTTTTGCAATTTTGTCATATTACACTTCTAAAGGAATAAATGCAATGCCAAAAATTAATAGTGTTGTGCTTGGCGCAGAGATTAACAAAATATAGTTTATTTAGTGTATTATAGTGAAAATAGGGATGGGGGGTAGGCCTAGGTAGCTATAAAGGAGGCCGATAAAATGGGAGTCTTGAATGTATTGGCTTGGGCTGTTTTTGCTTTAGGGTGATTTTGGGGGCCAGATGCCCAGTTTGGGATCCTTCCAGGTGTCGTAAGTACACGCGTGGGATATACCGGTGGAACGACATTGAATCCTACATATCACAATATTGGAGATCATACAGAAAGTATTCAGGTCGAGTATGATCCTGAACAAATTTCGTATGAACATTTGCTTGATGTGTTTTCCCAAGGACACGATCCCACACGCATGTTTTTTTCAAGACAATATATGTCTGCTATTTTTTATGCGAACGAGAAACAACAAAAGGCTGCCTTAGCTTGGAAAGAGAGAATAGAAAAAGAAACAGGACGATCTGTCAAAACGCAGATTCTTCCCTTACAAACTTTTTATTTAGCTGAAGCATATCATCAGAAATACTGGCTCAGGCTCAACCGAGAGCTTTTTCGTGAATATGAGCATCGTTATTCCTCTCTTGAGGAATTTCTTAAGTCAACCGCTGTCTCGAGAGTCAATGGCTACCTTGGTGGATATGGAACTATTGAAACATTTGATAAAGAGCTTTCCTCGTTAGAACTTTCAGAAGAGGGACAAAGACGATTAAGAAATATTGTGCTCAGTCGTTAGATTTTTAATATAAACAAGGCAGATGCTGTTGCCAATATCTTTTCATCGCAATCTTTGACCAGCGCAGATGTGCATATCTTTTTTCCTCGTGCTGTCTCTATTTTCCCTTGAAAAGTATAGGTCTCACCTACTTTCACTGGCATTTTATATCGTATTTCGAACGTGGCAGTCACCGCCCAGCTCCCAATTTCTTTTTTTATAGCCCATGCCATAGAGTCATCGAAAATCGAGGCAATTATTCCACCATGCACAACCCCCTCATACCCGCAATGAGAAATATCGGGGGTAAAGGAAATAACGGTATTATGTCTTTCTTCATCCCAATAAATTTCAAGCATTAGCGAACGAGGGTTTGTGCCGCTTGTATCACAAACGAAACAACCGTGTGATCCTTCTAATTTTTCAAGCATATGTACTCAACTCCTCACTATTAAAACCAGTGTTTTTACAGAAAACACGTTGTAGAGAAACGATATAATAATACACAAAAGTTATTTTTATTCACTAAGAGGTTGTATTAAACAAGGAGGTTGAAAACTGTGAGACCGGTTCATCTGGTTTATGTATCGGCCGGCAGTGGACACAGAACGGCGGCTAGGGCTATTCAAGAAGAACTTGATAGTCGGAAGGTGCCAAATGTAGTTATGGATTTACTTGATTTTTCAAGTGATCTTTTTAAATGGTCATATAGCGATGTTTATGCTTTTGTGAGTGAACACGCCCATATCGCTTGTAAAGTCATGTATGAATTAACCGATCAGGATCGGGAAGAGAGTGCCGTTCTTCGGTTACTTGAGAAAATCAATATGGAAAACGTTAAGAAATTCATGCGTTATCTTACAGAAAATCAACCCGATGTTTGTGTGGGTACGCACTTTTTTCCTCTCACGGTACTTTCTTATATGAGAGAACAAGGTATGTATGATGGGAAAATTTATGGAGTGGTGACAGATTATGGCCTTCATAGAATGTGGGTGAATGAAGGTGTTGATACATATTTTGTCGGAGGAGATATTGTAAAAAAAGAGCTTATAGGGGCCGGAATTCCTGAAAATAAAATTATAATTTCCGGTATTCCCGTAATGAAGAAATACGCAGATTGCTTTAATACTTTTACTGGTAAAAAATTACCGCAAACGCCATTTTCCCTTCTGTTTGTTGCAAGCAGTGTGCCTAATTCTATCGTTTTGGATATTGTTGAAGGATTGATTGAAACGGGATTGCATCTTTCTCTTACCCTCGTTGCTGGTCGAAATGAAGATCTTATTGATCAGTTGAAACGCCGACAGATTCCAGAAAGGCTTCATTGCAAACTTCTTGGGTTTGTCAATAATCTGGATCATTATATGAAGGAAGCCGACCTTATGATTACTAAGCCGGGAGGTCTTACCGTGAGTGAAGCTTTTTGCGTCGGCGTTCCCATGCTCATGATTAATCCTATTCCGAAGCAGGAAATAAATAATGCCCGGTATATCGAATCGTGTGGAGCGGGAATTTGGGCGAGGTCAGCTGCTGATGTTGTGCATCATGTGAGGGAGTTACATACAGCTCATAATCGTCTTTTTGAGTTGCGCTGTGAGACACGGAAATTAGCCTCTCCTCAGGCTGCCAAGATGATTGCCGATACTGTTCTGCTTTCTTTGAATAACCATTAGCAGGTTGCATTGAAAAGGGGAAATAACACCCCAGAGATGATTTTGCTCTTTCACCCTATATGTGCTACGATTTACAAAGTTCGTGCTATCATTTAGCTTTTTTATGAAGAAGGGGTGTTATTTATGAAGTGGCGCAAGACGTTGTGTAGTATGCTTCTCTTTTGTATAGTAATTTTCCCTCTCCAAGGAATGGCTTCCGAAAAAAGTGACACATTGCAGATTATTACTGACGGAACCGGGCAGCAAATTGAGGTTCCGAGTTCAATTCAACATGTTGTCTGTTCTGGTTCTGGATGTCTCAGACTTCTTACATATTTGCAGGCGCAAGATCTCGTAGTTGCTGTGGAAGATAATGAAAAAAGAAAAGATTTCGGACCGCGCCCTTACGCTTTAGCTAATCCTCAATTTAGAGATATGCCTCTTATGGGAGAGTTTCGAGGTAATGCCCATCCCGAACTTATTCTTGGTTTAAGTCCCTTGCCTGAGGTAATCTTTAAAACCTATCCTGATGCTGGCATTCCGGCTCGGGTTTTACAAGAAAAGACGGGTATTCCCGTTGTTGGACTAAATTATGGTAATCTGGCACATTTGCGTGAAGACCTCTATGCTTCTTTACGTATTATGGGCAAAATTGTAGATCGTGCCGATCGGGCTGAAGCGATTATTGAATATTTTGAAAAGAGTATTGCTGACCTGGAGCAAAGAACACAAAATATTGCCGATTCCGAACGGAAAACATGTTATGTCGGTGGAGTTGCTTCTCGGGGTGCTCATGGATTTAGGTCGACAGAATTGGCCTATCCTCCTTTTATCTTTACCAAAGCACGCCATGTAGCTTCTCCAGATCACGGTGTTTCCAATAAAAATACTCACGCCGATATTGCGCGAGAAAAGCTTCTTGAATGGGACCCCGATATCATTTTCGTTGATCTCTCTACTCTGAACGGCGGTGAGCAGACAAATGCAGTGTGGGAATTAAAAAATGACCCCGTCTACAAAGAGCTTCGGGCTGTAAAGAGCGGAAATGTGTACGGCGTTCTTCCATATAATTGGTACACTCAAAATTTCGGTTCCATACTTGCTGATGCATATTTTGTAGGAAAGATTCTTTATCCTGACCATTTTGAAGATATTGATCCAGCACAAAAGGCTGATGAAATATATACATTTCTTGTAGGAAAAGGTGTTTTTGAAGAGATAAACGCTCTCTTTAGCCACATGGCATTCAAAAAAATTCCGTTAAAGTAGGGACAAATCGTGCATTTGGAAGAAGGAACACTTTCACCAGTCTATAAAGAATATCAGGTTAAAAAAAGGTTATGGCTTGGTATGGGGCTTGTCTTACTGGCGGTAACGGTGGTTATGTCAATTTCGTTAGGGGCCGTTCGTATTCCTCCGATGGATGTTCTTGCTACACTCACAGGAAGAGGAGAAATGAGCAAGTGGCGATTGATTATTTGGAACGTCCGTCTTCCACAGACATTAGCTGCTCTTGTTGCAGGTGCGGCCCTTTCTGTTGCTGGTGTCGTAATGCAATCTATTTTGCGAAATCCTTTGGGATCTCCCTTTACCTTAGGTATTTCAAATGCAGCGGCTTTTGGAGCAGCACTTTCTGTTATGGTTCTTGGGGCAGGGAAAATGCATAGTAGTCAAGCAGATGCTATTGCTATTTTTAGCCCCTTCGCTGCTACTGGAGCCGCTTTTTTATCGAGCTTGATAGCTACGGGAATTATTATTTTGCTTTCAAGAATGAGGGGAGCTTCACCTGAATCAATGGCTTTGACAGGAGTGGCCCTTGCCTCGCTTTTTACGGCAGCTACAATGTTATTGCAGTATTTTGCTGATGATGCCCAGCTGGCGGCTATGGTTTTTTGGACCTTTGGAGATGTGGCCAGGGCAGGATGGAAAGAACTCCGGATTATGAGCCTTTTTATCGGTATAGTGCTCATTTATTTCTTTATTCATCGATGGGATTACAACGCTATTGATGCAGGGGAAGAGGCCGCATTGGGGCTGGGAGTTCAGGTGCAGCGAATTCGTCTTATGGGAATGCTCTGTGCTTCCCTTGTCTCGGCCGTAATAGTTGCCTTCGTAGGTGTTATAGGTTTCGTCGGTCTCGTATGTCCACATATGGTTCGATTGATTATCGGTGATGACCATCGATTTCTTATTCCAGGAACTGCTATTTTCGGTGCCCTTCTTCTTTTGGGAGCTGATACGGCTGCAAGGCTTATTCTCGCTCCTCGTATCCTTCCTGTTTCTGTGCTGACGTCTTTCTTGGGAGCTCCTCTTTTTATCTGGCTTGTTCTGAGGAGGGGCCGTTCATGATTCTTTCGGTTGAGGATCTCCATTTTGCTTATGGGCAACATCTTATTTTAAAAGATATATCGTTGTCTGTAGGAAGACAGGAGATGGTAATGATCCTTGGACCTAACGGATCTGGAAAAACAACGCTTCTTCGTTGTTTAAATGGTATTAATCGACCTCAAAAAGGAACTATTCATTTAGAAAAGAAAAATATGCTTCATATGTCGGGACGAGACATTGCCAGGCGTATTGGATATGTTCCTCAAAGTTGCGAAAAAGTTCGTCTGACGGCTTTTGATGCTATTCTCCTTGGCCGTCGGCCGTACGTTGGGTGGCGTCTTGCAGAGAGTGACATCAAAAAGGTTGATGCAATTATTCACACTCTCGGTCTTGATGACCTCGCTCTTCGCTATCTTGATGAAATGAGCGGTGGAGAACTGCAAAAGGTAACGATTGCCAGGGCTTTGGTGCAAGAGCCCCAGATTTTATTGCTTGACGAGCCCATCAGCAGTCTTGATGTACGAAATCAGATTGAAATTATGGAAACCTTAAAGCATATAATTCAAGGACATGGTCTTTCGGCAGTGATGTCAATTCATGATCTTACAATGGCTTTGAGATATGGAGATCGCTTTATTTTTATGAAAAAGGGAGAAATTCGCTACGTTTTAGGTAAAAAAGAAATTTCTCCCTCTGTTATTGCCGATATTTACGATATTGACGTGGATATTGAATTTATTCATGGAACTCCAGTTATTATCCCTGCATGGTGATTATGGACGAGGTACGATTTTTTCGAAACAGGGAAGGCAGTAGCTATTTCCTTGAAAAAATCGTGCCTTTGTTTCCATAACGCTTTCTCCGCAAAGAGCACATGTAAGACTTCCTGTCATTGGAGCGTGAGCAGGAACAGGTTCTCGTACTTCTTTTATTTCGAAAAGTTCGTCGATGGGCATTGTCATGATCGCGTTACATCGTTCTTTTCTAAGTTCTTCAAAGTGAAGACGTTCTTCTTCTGTAATAGTGTTCATGTTGACTTTTTTTTGAAGTTCCCGATAGTCGGAGCTGCCTGTTCCCTTTCCGGAATCTTTTTTTAAAACGAGACGAATCGCTTTTCCATCTTTCCTTCTGTAAAAAGAAAAGGCCATCTTCCCATATGGTCGGACAATAAGATTCCCTTTCCCCAGAGTACATCCCGTAAGGAATTGGACGGCGTCTATTCCGCACATATCAGTTTCACACAAAGCGACCATCTCTTCGTCAGAACTGTGCCCAATTTGAGAAAGGGCAATCTGGGCAGCTCGTATTCCGATAGCCAGACCAGGACACCAGTGTCCGTGAAAGGAGATAATCTGTTCAAGATTTTCGGATGTTATGGTCGGTAGAGTCATGCTTTGCCTCCTTTTTCGTGCTACTAATTTTTAAAATCATAACACTATTATATCTTAAACAATAAATAGGGGAAAAGCTGAATATTGCCTTTATACCTTTACAAAAAACACTTTTTGGGTAAAAATGTTTGCGTTCGGGGTCCCCCGGAAGTTGAACTCTTATACAAGGAGAACGTGATCATTATGCTTACCAATATTCTTACAGCTCTAGCTGTTGTAGTAAACGGAATTCCTCAAGGATTACTCGCTTTAAGTTTTGGTTTTGCCGCTTTTCCTACGGCAATCGCTTTTATCATAGGTATTGCAGGTTCCCTTACATTTAATTCTGTCGCAACAATTTCCTTTCAGGCAGAGACGATTACCCTGGCTGGAACTATGGGACGTAACGTTAAAGAACGTTTAAGCCTCGTTTTCTGGGGTGCAGCCTTTCTTATAATTCCTTCAGTTCTGGGTTTGAATGAAGCCATTGTGCAATTTATTGGCCCCACCATCGTTTCATCTATGATGGCCGGTGTCGGCATTATGTTGGCCTATGTCGCTGTTGAACTTCTGAACTCTGAGCGTTGGTCCGGAACAGCGTCAATGATATCAGGCTTTGCCGTTTGGCTTATAACGAAAGACCTGGCCTGGACGATTATTATTTCAGTTCTTGTTTCCACAGCTATATATAACTATCTTCGAGTCAGCAAAAAAGTAGCCCTTGAAGAGGTAAAGGTCGACCTTTCACGTGAACGCTTCCATTTTGGAAATATCGAGTGGCAAATTTGGAAACACCCTCGAATCCTAGTTGGTGGACTTGCCCTTGCCTGTCTCAACATAGGAGCTAATATCAGTTTTGGAAAAATTACGGGCAATATTGCGGGAGTTAACACCAACATTGATCACCTTGCTATTTACTCCAGCTTGGCGGATATGGGCTCGTCTCTTTTTGGCGGTGGACCTGTAGAGGCTATTATTTCCGGAACGGCAACAGCCCCCAATCCCATTCTTGCCTCCGTTATTATGATGGCTCTTATGGCGTTGATTCTGCTTCTCAAACTTCTTCCTGTCATTGGACGATATGTGCACCGTTCTTCCATTGCCGGTTTCCTTTTTATTCTTGGAACTTTCGTTACTTTTGCAACAAATATCCAGGGAGCTATTGTTTCTGCACCTGAATTTGCTGGGCCTTTTGGCTTTGGCCCATGGGGTATGGTCATTGCAGCGACAACCCTTGTCTCTGCCCGTTGGAACCCCTTCTTCGGCTTGCTTGCAGGATTAGCGATCAAATTTTTCTTCGGAGTGTGATGATAAAGTGAAAGACATTTACGAATTACATCTTTCTGGCTTGACCAGAAATTTAAAAAAAGTACGTGTTGCAGATGATCTTGTTATTGCTTCTTTTGTTATGCTTGGCGATACTGAACTTATAGAACGAACAGCTGAAGACTTGTATCGAAAATTGCCGGAAGGCGTAGATTACCTTGTTTGTCCCGAGGCAAAGGGTATTCCTTTAACTCATGCTATAGCCAGACGTTTAGGTATAAATTATGTTATTGTCCGCAAGTCAGTTAAGGGATATATGGAGAATCCTGTTATTGAGAAAGTACAGTCTATAACCACTAGGGAACCACAGGTTATCGTTCTTGATGGACTTGATGCAGCGAAACTTGAAAATAAAAAAGTTTGCATTGTAGACGATGTTGTTTCTACTGGCGGATCATTAAAGGCACTTGAAAACCTTCTCTCTCATGTCAATTGCACAGTTGTGGCTAAGGTGGCTGTATTACTCGAAGAGGGTGGCTACGATGGGAAAGATGTAATTTATCTCGAAAAATTACCCGTTTTTAAAGAATAATCTTTTTCTCTTTTCTCTCCAGAATGTACAATGGAAGCGTCTTTTTATGTACTGGAAGGAGAGGAAAAAATTGACAGCATCAGATGATCTTAAACGATATAAACGAAATCTTTTAGAAGAACTAGAAGCAGCAGAACTTTACGATATAATGACTCTCCATGAAAAAAATGAGTCTTTAGCAGATATTTATAAACGCTTAGCAGAAACTGAACGGAGCCACGCTGCCAAATGGGTGAAAAAAATAGAAGAATCCGGCGGCGTGGTTCCCGTATTCAAAAAAGGATGGCGTTTACGCACATATACCTTTCTTTCTAAAGTATTGGGCACCTCTTTTATTCTTCCCTCTGTAGCAGCTATAGAAAGTAAAGCCGGTTCATCATATTCAGAGCAGAACGATCCACTTGCCCAATCCATGGCTGCTCAGGAGCGATCTCACTCTCGAATTTTCCGTGTTTTATCTAAAGAAGGTAAAGGTCTTGAAGGTGGGGCAGTAGCCCGCCTTGAAGGTCGCCACCCGGCAACAGGAGGCAATGCTCTGCGTGCTGCCGTACTTGGAGCGAATGATGGTCTCGTCTCTAATTTAAGCCTTGTTATGGGGGTTGCTGGTGCAGAAATGAGTGCTCATACTATTCTCATAACAGGTTTGGCAGGCCTTTTAGCAGGAGCTATTTCCATGGCTTTAGGTGAATGGCTCTCTGTTCAGAGTTCCAGAGAACTTTATGAGAATCAGATTGGTATTGAACAGGAAGAACTTGAAGAGAGTCCTGAAGAAGAAATGGAAGAGTTGGCTCTTATCTATCAGGCCAAAGGTATTGCTCCAGAAAAAGCCCGTCAAATGGCACATCATATGATTTCTGATCCTAATACAGCTCTCGACACTCTTGCTCGCGAAGAACTTGGTATAGATCCCGACGAACTTGGCGGTTCCGCATGGGAGGCAGCTTTAACATCCTTTTTCTTGTTTTCTATAGGGGCGATATTTCCCGTTTTTCCCTTCTTTTTTCTTGAAGGAACCGCTGCTATTATATTGAGCGCTCTATTAAGTACCATTGGCCTTTTCCTTATTGGTGCCGGTATTACTCTTGTTACAGGTAAGAGCCTTCTTTTCTCTGGATTGCGCCAGATTTTCTTTGGGCTTAGTGCTGCTGGCGTTACCTATGTTATAGGAAGGCTCATAGGAGTAAGTTTGGGAGGATAGAAGGGAGGAAGATCATGACTCGGCACATGAAAGATGTTTTATTGCGTGAACCTGGAAGTGATCGGAATGAAAGGGAAGAAAAGCCTCTTTCATGGGAAACGGGAATTCCCATGCTTTCCAATCCTTTTGTTCTTATAGAATTTATCATATTTGCCCTCTTTATTTGGATTGTAGTAACGGGAATAGGCGTTATTGCTATTTTTGGTTTGAGTGGCGTTTTTACCATTTATGCTTTATGGCTGGCTATTAAGGTTGGGGGATTTGCCGCTTTAATGTTTAGTGGTGTTTTTGTTCTCGTTTCTCTTTTATTTTTCAGCAATCGTTTCTATGGGCGCTTTTATCTCGACAGAGAGGGCGTTTTGTATGTAACTGTACGTGGACGTGCCGTTTCTCATGCCCCTCTTTTTGCCACTCGTCCATTTCCTGTTTCTGACCTGGATGTAACGAAAAGAGCCGAGAAAAGAGTATATTGGAATCGTGTTGACACAATAGAACCCTTTGAAAAGTGGCGTGTTATTGGCTTAAAGAAAAAAAATAAAACGGTTCTCCGTCTCTATTGTCCTGATAAAGAGATATATGATCGTGCTTTGACGCGATGTATTGAAGCCGTCAAAAAGTAAGAGGGAAACGATATTGTTCCCCTCTTACTTTAGTATGCGATTTTATCTTTGTTGTCTCCACGAGACATAATCGCTATTTTTTTCAACCACAGTTGCCACTTGAAAGTCGTTCAAAAACAGGTACATAGATACGCAGAAGTTCGTTAATATCACTTGAACAACATTTCCCAGAAGGATTCAATGTCTCGCATTGATTTCCAGTACAGGCTCCGGTTATATTCTGAATATCTTTCAAGGTTTTTGCTCCATCTGTTACGGCACGCAATATTTGTTGTTTATTGATATTTTTGCAGTAACAAACGACAGTATCACGAGGTGCTTTTTCCCAGTCCATCATCTGTCTCCTCTCCTCTATAAATTCAAAAATTTTCTTCTTTATCTCATCTCGTATTCGCCGAGGTGAAGTTCATTGTCCGCGTCGAATTCAACACAGCCAGAAGGGCAACTCCTACATCAGCAAATACGGCTTCCCACATCCCTGCTATGCCTGCTATTCCGAGGGCTATGAAAAATCCTTTCGTAGCAAGGGCAAGAACAATGTTTTGCCACACTATATGCCGAGTTCTCCGTGCGAGAAGAAGAGCGTCTGCCACTTTAGAAGGAGCATCGTCTAAAATGACCACGTCGGCTGTTTCTATGGCAGCTTCAGATCCCAACCCCCCCATGGCTATGCCGATGTCGGATGCTGCCAGCGCAGGAGCATCATTAAGGCCGTCTCCGACAAAGATTGTTGTATTTTTGATGGGCAACTCCGATTTCAACTTGTTGAGTTCAGTAACTTTGTCTTGAGGCAACAAGTTCGCTGCATAGGTGTCGACTCCTACTTTATTTGCCACCCATTTTGCTCCGCTTTCTGAATCGCCTGTTAACATAACGGTTTTTTCTACGCCAGCTTTTTTTAAAGCTTGTAATGTTTGATAAGCGTCAGAACGAATAACGTCTGAAACAACAATATATCCGAGATAATGATTACCGCGAGTTACATGAACAATCGTTCCCTGCTCAGGTGTTGTAATGTTTTTGAAGCCCTCTTCATCAAGTAGCTTTGAATTCCCTACGTTTATAATTTCTCCTTCTATAACACCGTGTAACCCCTTGCCGGCAAATTCTTCAAGAGATTCTGGAGTGATAAGATTGTTTTCTTTAACAGCATCTGTTATAGAACGGGCTATAGGGTGATTTGATCCTTGCTCTAAAGATGCAGCAAGTGTAAGAAGTTCTTTTGCTTCAATGCCCTCTTGAGGAACAATTTGGGTTACGGAAAAAACTCCTTGTGTCAGGGTTCCCGTTTTATCGAAAGCAACGGTTTTTACCGAAGTAAGAGCATCGAGAACGTTACCGCCTTTGATAAGAATCCCCTGGCGTGACCCAGCTCCGATTCCTCCAAAATAACCGAGTGGAATACTGATTACCAGAGCGCAGGGACACGAAATAACGAGAAGTACAAGGGCTCTGTATAGCCAGCTTGCGAATGTGCCATTTCCTACGAGGGGTGGAATGATAGCAACAGCTGCGGCTCCTATAACAACCGCTGGTGTGTAATACTTCGCAAAGGTCGTAATAAAACGCTCTGTCGGAGACTTTCGGGCAACGGCAAATTCTACCATTTCGAGTATTTTAGCTATGGCTGTTTCCTCAAAGAGAGATGTAACTCGAATCGTAAGAACACCGCGTAAATTGATGCTTCCTCCATAGACGTTTTTGCCTGGTTCGGCTTGTATAGGAACAGGTTCTCCGGTAAGAGGCGATTGATCGATTTGAGAAAACCCCGATTCGATCATTCCATCAAGAGGTATCTTTTCTCCTGGCCTGACGATAATAAGATCGTCTATGCGGACATCTTCTGGTTTTAGCTCTATTTCCTCCCCATCTCTGAGGACTTGCGCGTGTTGAGGGCGGGCAGCCAGAAGAGACTTGATAGAACTTCTAGAACGAGAGGCAGAAATCTCTTGAAAGAGTTCTCCTGTTCTATAAAAAAGCATAACTGCTACAGCCTCTGGAAGTTCCCCAATAAGAATGGCAGCAATTGTGGCGATAGACATCAGGAAGAATTCGTCCATACCTTTTCGAGCTTTTAAATTTTTGAGAGTGTTCCAGAGTACTTCTTGGCCGCTCAGAAAATAGGCAAGGAGGAAAACGCCATATTCTCCTATAGCGTATGGCGTTGATGAAAGTTGTTTTCTGAAAATGAGACCAATGGCGAAAAGTAACGCTCCTGCAACTAAGCTTTTTCCTTCTTCTTGAAATCGCTCATAGAGAACTCTCCATGTTGAAGTTGAACTTTTTATCTGAAGAAAAGGTTCTTCATCAAGAGATTCCACGGTGACTCCGGGTTCAATACGATTAACGATAGCTTTGACTTGGTCTTCGAGATTATTACTGGCAGTTTCAACTCTCAGTATTTTGGTATCAAAATCAAAGAGAGCACCTGTAACGCCGGGAATATTCGATATTTCAGCCTCGATAAGAGAAGCGCAGCCATGGCAGTTAAGTTCTTTAAGCTTGTAGTGTTGCATATATATTCACATCCTTTTCGCTTGCTCTCGAAGCCCTGCGCAAATGTATAAATGCTAAACAGAGCCGTTAAAAAAAGGTTCCGTAAATAATTCCTGCTAAAGTGGATAGAATAACGACAAGAGAGACATAGGCAATTGTTTTTTTAGTCCCCATGATGCTTCGAATAACTAACATATTAGGGAGAGAAAGAGCGGGTCCAGCTAAAAGAAGGGCTAAAGCGGGACCTTTCCCCATTCCTGCCCCCATAAGCCCCTGAAGAATAGGAACTTCAGTTAGTGTGGCAAAATACATGAAAGCTCCGGCGATTGAGGCAAAGAAGTTTGAGAAGATGGAATTCCCTCCGACGAGAGCTGCAACATATTGACTCGGAATAAGAGCTTCATGCCCCGGGCGTCCCAACAGGAAACCAGCGAGCAGCACTCCTGAGAAAAGTAGTGGTAAAACCTGAAGGCCATATCCCCATGTTGCGCCAAGCCATTCACTTTGTTCATCTCTGGAGAACCATTTCACGGTGGCCCAGATAGTGGAAAGCAGAGCGAGACCGGCTAAAACCCACTTTACGTTATATATTGCTGCCCACGTTCCAGATTCCAGTTTAGGAGCAGCCCAGTTGGCAAAGACAAGAAAAATAACCATACTGGCCATAGTCCATACAGTTTGCCACAGAGGTCGTGTTGGCTCTTCTATGGGTACGGATGCGAAACCTTCCTGACGTTTCTCTTCCTCTTTTCTAAAAATAAAAGCCATGGCGAGCCCTATAAGAACGCTGAAGACAATGGCTCCAATGGCACGTGCCAAACCCATTTCAAAACCGAGAACCCTTGCTGTCAGGATAATTGCCAAAACATTTATGGCTGGTCCTGAATAGAGGAAAGCTGAGGCAGGCCCAATTCCAGCTCCCCGAGCGTAGATTCCGGCGAAGAGCGGGAGAACAGTACATGAACAGACAGCAAGAATTGTTCCTGAAACGGCTGCAACAGAGTACGAAACAATCTTTTTTGCCTGACTGCCTAAATATTTCATGACAGATTGTTGACTGACAAAAACAGAAATAGCTCCGGCAATAAAAAAGGCCGGTACAAGACATAGTAGAACGTGTTCTCTGGCATACTCATGGAGCATGGCCAGAGCTTCTATCGCTGCTCCGTGAACGCGAGGGGCGTCTGCCGGTAGAAAATAAAATAACAAAAATGCTGAAACAATCCATAGAAATTTTTTTCGATCACTCATACTGTTTGCGTCCTTTCGTTAGTAAGTGGCGAATACTTCACATAAGCCTCTTAAATAAACCCCGATTGAAAAATCGGGGTAGTTTCTTACTTTATTTCGTTGCGGAGGAGGTCTTTTAGAGCATTTTCTGTTGGCACTCGACCTGCAAGAAGCACTTTCCCGTCTACTACGAGTCCCGGAGTACCAATGACCCCGAAAGACATAATATCCTTAATATCTGTTACCTTTTCAAGCTCATAATCAATGTTCAAATCATGTGCTGCTTTTTCAGTCATTTCCGCAAGTTTTTTACACTTAGGGCAGCCTGTTCCCAGTATCTGTATCTTCATTTTTTGTCTCCTTTCCCATCATGCACAAGCACGAAGCATAATGCTCTTTATGAATCGGATGTCCCTGAATAGTATGTTCAACACATTGCAACATAGAGAAGAGACAACGCATTTTCAAAGAGTAATAAATATGCAAACCCTCTTTACGGTCATCTATAATATCAAGATCCCGAAGAAGGGCGAGGTGCTTGCTGATGGTTGTTCTATCAAAGTGGAAAAGATCAGCGATTTCGCAGGCACACATTTCTTTCTTGGCTAGGGCTTCCACAATGGAAAGGCGTACGGGGTGTCCTAACGCTTTAAAAATGGCGGCCTTTTCTTGTTGTAGCTTTGCATCCAAACCAATCCCTCCCTATGTGGCAATATTACCACATAGGGAGGGATATATGTCAATACCTTATTGTGAAAATGTGAGCGTTCCAGATGAGAGTTCGTATCCCTGGTGAGTTACATGTTCCAGAAAGGGGATGTCATGCGAGGCGATAATAAGAGCCATATCAAGCTGATTTAGAACATTTACGAGATTGTGCCAAGCATCTTCATCAAGACCACTTGAAGGTTCGTCAAGCAGCAATAGGTCTGGTTTCATTGCAAGAACGGCTGCTAAGGCTCCTAGTCTCTTTTGCCCCCCAGACAGGGCATATGGAGGCGTATGGGCAAGATTGGATATGTTAAGGGTTTCCAAAACATCTATAGCTTGTTTATGGGCCTCTTCTTTATTGATGCCTGCATTGAGAGGGCCAAAGAGCACGTCATCAAGCAGTGTTGGGCAAAAAAGCTGATCATCGGGATCTTGAAAAAGGAAGCCTATTCTCTGGCGTAAATACCGAAGATCCTTTGAAGTTTTAATCACGTTTCCCTTAAGAAGGATGTCTCCTCGCTGTGGGCGGAGCAATCCCATAATCAGAGAAAAGAGAGTGGTTTTCCCTGCTCCATTTTTTCCTCGAATATAGATTTTTTCTTTTTCAAATATTTCAAAAGAGAGATTTGTAAATAAAGGCAAACTTCTGGGATAGGCAAAAGCAATATTTTCTAAGCGCAATAGTGGCATCATACAATAAAACACCCCGCCAACAGAACATAGAGAGCTGCCATGCGAAGAGTATCAGGAGACGAAGGTATTACATGAGAGGGGAAAAACGGGAAAGAGCCATTAAATCCACGTAATACCATAGCTTTAGAAACTCGCTCTGAACGAATGATACTTCGTATAAGCAACATGCCGACAAGGTTACCGTAAGCGCTGAATGTTGTAAAGGATAAAGAAGGATGGAATCCTCTTAATACCATGCTTTTATGAATTTTTTGTAGTTCTTCTGACAAAACGTGAGCATATCTATATGTGAAGTGAAGCAAAAGAATAAGCTTTTGGGGAACGTGAAGAAGGTGAAGTGCCTGTAGAAGGTCTGGCATGGATGTTGTCCGCAAAAGAGCTATAAATGCCAAGGTTGCTGCATGAGCTCTAATTGTAATAAGCAACGCAAGGTGGGTTCCACTTTCAGAAGAGAAAGGAAGCGTTAACCACATCATAAGAATAAAACCATTAAGAGCAAGAAGACGAGAACTAAGTACCTTGATGGGAATACGAGCAATAGCAACGAGCATAATAGCATAAACAAGCAAAAAGAGTTGTGCTGCAACAGATTGCAGAAAAGCGACACATAAAGCGAATATGAAGACAAGCACAACTTTAATCGAAGCAGGAATTCGATTTAAAAAGCCTTCAGGAATATCAATTTGATAGTTTAAAGAAGGAAAATTACTGTTGCCCATACTTTTTACGTCCTCCAACCCAGAGGGCTACTCCAACAAGACCTACAATATACCCTATCCCGCCAATAATTTCACTCAATTTAGGTTTTGAAATCTCCTTACGAAGCAAAAAAAGTTCGTTTCGAAGAGGGGCCATTTCTTTTTGAACGATTTCCTGCATAAGAGCAGAAATATTTTCTTCTGAGAGAGAGATTGTTGAATTTGAACTTTCTGTTGCATTTGAATTAGTTTCTTTTTCTGCTTTTTCTGTAGCTTTATCTGGTTCTGCTGTGTCTATGGTTACTACAGTTTGCCCCATATGCCCCATACCGCCATTTACTGAAACCAAGAGAGACTGTAGGTCTGTTATATCAATGGGGATAGAAAATTGGCCCTTTTCGTCAGTAGTTCCTTCGGCAATTAGATTATTTTCGGTGTCACTAACGTGTATTGCAGAATGACGAACCGGCGCTCCATCATTGAAATAGGCTTCCCCGACAAGAGTATTGTTTTCGATATAAGCAAAGACACTTAATTTATGAGCAGATGCTACACCAGCCCATATGAAAAGAATCATTGTTATACTCAAAAATTTAACAAGTAATGTTCTTATTTTCATTTTTTCCATTCCTCCAAAAGAGACGGCATAACACGAGAGATATATGTCATGATAAAAGCCCCGACAAGTGATTCTATTCCTATAACGGGAATATGGGCAAGAAGAATAAGTTTGGCAGTCATGAAAAAGGCTTCGCCACTTCCCGCAAGAGCAAGAGCGGTAAAGATGCCAGCACCAGCTACGCCAGTGGCGCCAGCTAAAGCTCCGGCAAGCCAGACAGGTTTCCCAAGACGTAGAAGGTACCGTCCTAATAGCCCTCCCAATATGCCAGATAAAGCCATAGTACATGTATTAACCCCAAGCACCACAAGACCCCCGAACTGGAAAAGAAGAGCCTGAAGAAAGAGGGCAACAAGATATGAGGGGAAAAGACCTAATCCTAGTAAAAGACCTCCGATGCCATTCAGAATTAAGTGAGCACTTGTTGGACCAATATTAACGTGTATGAGAGATGAAACGAACAAAGCAGCAGAGACGATTCCTGCACGAGGAATCGTCTCTATGTTTATTTTTTTTAAACCAACTGCAACACCTGCAGCAGCTCCTGAAGCTCCAATAAGAAGAACAGGAAGAGAAAGTACACCTTCTGCAATATGCATTAGTTTTTATTCACCGTCTTTACCCACAAAACTGCCCCTAATTCTATAGCGGCATCATTTTTGCCATCAGGGGTTTTCATCGTTTCAGGAGCATCTGTAAGAGCTGCAAAACCCCACCATCCTTCCCATGGCATTACGTACGTGAAAATACCTTGATCATCTGTGCGTACTACCTGGGTAATAAAAGGATCCGCAGGAGCTTTGACAGCATTTTCCCCATTATAAAACTCGACTTCTACATCTGCACCAGAAACAGGCTTTCCATCAACCACAACTTTTCCCTGAAAAACATTGCCAGCCCATAGGCCATAAGGGCGGGTGAGAGGAATAATTTCTGCACGAAGACCTACTGGTTCATCCCAACCTTCTTCCATTCCGAAAGCATTAACAACAGTTTTTGTGTAATGAATAATATATTTATCTTCTGCTGGTTCCCAGTACGGAGAAGGTTCTACGTAAAAGATATGGTCTCCTGGGCGTTTTATTGCATAAGAAGCTTTCCAGCTTTTTAAACCGTCTTTTGATGTTTCTTCAGTAAGAGTTTTCATAAGATCTGTCTTTTCTGAGCGAGCCATAACTCCAAATTGAACGGGCTTTTCCATATTCATAAGCTGTTGTTCAAATGGATGTGTAAAGAGGAGATTGAGCTCCACCTTTTTTTCTCCATCTTGCGATACGATATTTTGGCTAGGTAAAATAACTTGAAAATGAGCCCATAATGGAGAAGCGAAAATAAATAAAGAGCAAACCATAACAAGAGGAACAATAATTTGTTTTTTCCAGTTTCTCACTGCTAAAAACCCCCTCAAAAATTATCGTGTTACGAATTGTGTTTATAGTGTTACTCTTTGTGCTTAGTTTGTCAAGTTAAATAAAGGTATAATACATATATAAATAGCACTTTTTACTTCCTGACAATTTCCCAAGTGAGCTTGCTTCAAACCTACAATAATTTCCCGTGGCCCATAGATTTGCTTGTATAAGCATTTTTAGAGAAAAAACAAAATGAGGGGAGGGGAAATAATGAAAAAGCATGAGTTTTATATTGTAGATGTTTTTGCTGAAAAAAAGTATTCAGGGAATCAGCTTGCCGTTGTACGTGACGCAAAAGATTTTTCCACAGAAGATATGCAGAGTATTACTCGAGAGATGAATTATTCAGAGACGACGTTTATTATGAACGATTCACCAGTTAATGGTGGATATGCTGTTCGTATCTTTACTCCAGGGGGAGAGGTGCCTTTTGCAGGGCACCCCACATTGGGAACGGCAGCTGTTATTGCTCGTGATATTGCACCGGGTAACCCCGATTCTATTGTTTTGAATCTCCAGGTTGGGCTTATTCCTGTAATGCGCGAGGATCAACTGTATATTATGAAACAGAATCAACCGGAGTTTGGTCCAGTTTACCCTGTTGAAGATTTGGCAAAAGTATTAGGTCTTAATGCGAAAGATTTTGATACGCAGACTCCTATTCAATGGGTATCTACAGGTTTGCCTACAGTAATTATTCCTATAAAACGTAGAGAAACTCTTCTTCGTATTCGTATAAATCGTGATGCATATGAAGATTTTATAGAGAGAGTGGGGAAAGTTGCTCTTTCTATCTATTGTAAACAACCTATTCATAGTCAAAATCATCTTCACGTTCGGGTTTTAACCTCTTGCTTTGGAGTGGAAGAAGATCCTGCAACTGGAAGTTCGGGGGGATGCCTAGCTGCCTATCTTGTTCGTCATAAAGTTTTAGGAACGCCTTCCATAGAAAATATACGTGTTGAACAGGGATACGCTATTAATAGACCTTCTCTTCTCTTCCTTTCAGCTAGAGATCATGATGGAGGAGTAGTTGATGTTCACGTTGGAGGAAGCGTTATTTTTGTTGCAAAGGGCGAATTAATATAAGATAGATACTTCAAAGGGGCTGCAAAAAAGCAGCCCCTTCTTTTTATCAAAATTTAAAATTATGAGTTAGTTTTAATTTAGCGGCAATAAATACAAAATGCTTTATTGACTTTATTTTATATGAATGGTATATATGTCGATAAAGACAAAATAATGACTGAAAGGGAAAATAATATGTCTGAAACGGTCACAAAAAGAGTAATAGATGAACTCGATATAGCGATTATTAGAGAATTAAAAGAAAACAGCCAAAGATCCGCTGCTGAAATAGCGCGAATTCTAGAGGCAAATGAGCGCACTGTACGACGGAGAATCGATAAGCTTGTTGAGAGTGCTGTAATTCGTTATTCAATTGTCGTTAACCCTTTAGCTTTTGGATACATTTCGGCCGTAGATATTTTTCTACAAATTGATCCTCAAAAGGAAGAAGCAGCGATCGAATGTTTCTTAAATACTCCGGAAATTTTTTATGTAGCGAGAGGACAAGACGATAACAGCGTGTCTATACAAGCTCGTTTTAAAGATAATGATGCGATGTTTAATTACCTTTACAAGATCTTGCCGGAAGTACCAGGCGTAACAGTAAAAGGTTTTGCCTTGATTCCCAGAATAATCAAAACGGTGGATAGTTGGATGCCAAACTTAGATGAGCAAGGAGTTAAATAAGTTTAGGTAGAGCATAAGTTCCCCGTATTTCCCCTAATGTTCTAGTAGAAAGAAATTGAACAGCATGCTTTTAAGCACGCTACAGTAATGTTTTTGTCTCTCTATAAAGTCTGACTTTTTAATATATTTTTAATATATGAAAAGCTATTTCATAGAAGGAGGGGGACATATGGAACAGAAAGTTGAGCAAAAAACGAAAAGGAAGATTAGTTTTCCTGAAGCTGTCGGTTTGTTATTTTGTTTTGTTGCTATTCTTATGTGGAGTGTTTTGAAGGCAAAGATACCTACAGGTATGGCTATTTTACTTTGTACGGTGCTTGCGTCTACCTATGGAATGTTTATATTACGGTTTTCATGGGATGATATTTTAAAACGGATACTCCATGTTTTTGAAGTAGGCATGCCAGCAATTTTTATTTTGCTTATGGTTGGTTTAATTATCGCTTCGTGGTTGGCTTCTGGAACGACTCCAATCCTTATTCTTTGGGGATTAAAAATTTTGAACCCATCTATTTTCCTTGTTTCTGCCTTTCTCATCACAGGTATCGTTTCCATGGCTACAGGGTCTTCGTGGACGATCGTGAGTACTTTTGGCGTAGCTCTTATTGGTATTGCTCAGGGTTTGGGTATTCCTGCTGGTCTCGCAGGTGGAGCAATTGTAGCTGGTTCTTTTCTTGGGGATAAATGGAGTCCTCTTTCAGATTCTTGTAATTTAGCAGCTGCTGTAACAGGACAAGATGTTTTCAAACTTTTTAAAAGCATGTTTTCGACATCGGGTGTGGCCGTTGGACTAGCGGTCATTATCTATGCTGTTCTCGGTATGCGTTACAGTGGCGGTGCCATTGATTATTCTATTGTCAATACAGTAACAGAAGGCATTACAAATCAGTATACAATGAATGTCATTTTGATTACTCCCATTTTAGTGGTATTAATTCTTGCCATATTAAGAAAGCCCATTCTTCCAGTTTTGATATTAGGTGTTGCATTAGGTGCCATACTTGCCGTTTTTATTCAGGGAATGACCTTGCCTCAGGTTTTTAAAGTTCTATATAGTGGGTACAAGTCAACCTCCGGTATAGCGTTTCTCGACAAACTCCTTAGTGGTGGAGGGCTGAGTTCCATGATGGGACTTACTTTAATTATTTTTTGTGCCTTTTCATTCGCGGGAGCTGTGGAAGAGATAGGGGTGCTTGATATTCTCATCGAAAAACTAGGCAAATTAACTTCTTCTTCGGGTCCCCTTGTAACAACATCTCTTTTTACAACCATCCTTACGGTTTACCTTTCCAGTAGCGTATATGTTGCCATGATTCTCAACGGCAGAATGTACTCTCCAGCATATAGACGTATTGGATTAGGAGACATAAATGTTTCTCGGACGATTATCGAATCAGCTTGTTATTCTGGTGCGTATGTTCCCTGGAGTGGAGGGCATCTTGTTATAACTGCTGCTCTTGGCCTCACGTGGAAGGAATTCGCACCATATCTTTTTAACCATTGGATTACCTTAATTTTAGTTGTTTTCTTTGCTTTTACAGGGAGATTTATGGAAAAAACAGAGAGAGCTTCTTCATCTGTATCTTTAGAAGAAGATCACGCTGTAACGGCCTAAGCATTACATAAAGAAGGGGTGTTCTCTATGAAAAAGGTGAATTTCAGATATTTGTCACAAGAAGATGTTATGGGACTTGGCCTTGATTATAAGACCATTATTGATGTGGTAGAAACTGCTCTCGTTGCTCATGGAAATAAAGAGATTGAAATGCCTCCGAAACCTGGAGTTCATACGCGCCCTTCATGTTTTATTCATGCCATGCCTGCATGGGTAAAAGATCAGGATATTTGTGGGTTGAAATGGGTTAGCGGCTATCCTGAGAATTACAAGCATGATTTGCCCCACATCGCTGGCCTTCAAATTATGAACGATGCAAAGACAGGCATGCCTCTTTGTATTATGGATTGTCGTTGGATTACTGCTGTGCGAACAGCAGCTGTTACGGCTATTACTGCTAAATATTGTGCTCGAAAAGATTCAAAAACCCTTACAGTGCTTGGAACAGGGGTACAAGGAAGATTTAATGCCATTATGATAAAAGAGGTCCTTCCTGGTCTTGAAAAAATATATGCCTACGATAAGTTCGAAGAATCAGTGGAGGCTTATAAGAGAGATATCTCTACATTTTTGAATGTAGAGGTAGAAAAAGCGGAAGACCTGGAATCCGCTATTCGTGATTCAGATCTTGTTCTGACTGCTGGAGTTGAAGTCCCTACCATTCGTTTCGATTGGCTAAAAGAGGGATTCTTAGGTTTCGGGCTAGAGGCTGCACGTGCTTGGTATGGTGATGTTATTGAAGGGATAGATAAGTTTATTACTGATGATATTGGTCAGACGACATATTGGTATGAAAATATGCAAGGAGCGTTTCACGCAAAACCAACAATTTATGGCGAACTTGGGGAGGTCGTCACAGGAAGAAAGAAAGGGCGAGAAAATGATTCTGAGCGAATTCTAGCAATAAATATTGGTATGGCTATTGAAGACATGGTCCTTGGTCAGAAAGTATATGAAGAGGCAGAGAAGAAGAATATAGGAGTTGTTTTGTCTCTTATGGAGAAGGCACGTCTTTTCTAGTAAAAGTTTTATTTTAATACGCGCATAAACTTCAGCAAGGAATTGGGGCAGATTCTTCTGCCCTCAATTCCTTATTGGTATTTGAGAAAATGAGGGGAGATTGGATGTATAAAATAGCTGTAATGGATGGAGCAATGATTGCGCTGTATTTTGTTGTTGTTCTCTACATTGGTTTCCATTTCAAGGAAAAAATATCTGGAACAACTGACTATTACTTAGCTAATCGAAGCCTCGGTTTTCTCGTAATTATGGCTACTGTATCTGCCTCAATTATAGGTGGGGCTTCCTTGATTGGACGAGGAGGTATAGTTTATTCTGATGGAGTTGTTGGCATTCTCTTGGCGGTACCTTATCTCATAGGAATGTATGTTTTTTCTCTTATATCAGGGCGAATACAATCAGTTGGCAAAAAATTTAATATAGGCTCAATTCCTGATCTCATGAGATTCCGTTTTGGTCCCAAAATCGCTTTAATGACTGCTGCTCTTGTTGCATTTACAATGATGGCTACGGTTGGCTCACAAATTACGGCTACCGCAACGATATTGAAAACTCTCGGTGGAATTTCTTATGAAGCAGGAGCATGGATCGGAGTTTCGGTTTTTGTTACATATACATTCTTTTCCGGTTTATATGGCGTCGTTTACACGGATGTCGTTCAATTTTTAGTGCTTATAGTTTTTGTCTATATGATACTTCCTTTTATTTGTGTTTCGAAGGTTGGGGGTGTTACTCAACTTTTTCATTCAATTCCAGATCACATGCTTCAATTTAACATCTCGCCTAAAATCATAGGGTGGATATTTACCAATCTCCTTTTCACCCTTGCTGGAGCAGAAATGTGGCAACGGGCCTTCGCTGCTAAAAGTCCTCAAGATGCAAAGAAAGGTATGCTTTTGGGAAATACAATCTATGGCTTTACAATCATTATCAGTGTTTTTATCTCTCTTTGCGCCGTAGTTCTTCTTCCGGATATTATAGAAAAGTATGGAACCGCCGATGCGGCAGTGCCGGCAATGGTTATTCATTATCTTCCTGTAGGAATTACTGGCATTACTATTGCAGCTTTAATGGCTGTATTAATGTCTACAGCAGATACATATCTTCTTATTTCTGTTCAGACTATAGTTTCAGATATAATAAAAGCTCTATCAAAAAATCTTGATGATAAAAAAGAGCTTTTTTTATCTAGAATCTTTACCATCCTTTTGGGGTTTGGCGCGCTGATTATTGCTCTTTATATTCGCCAGGCTTACGCTGCTTTGATGTTTTCATGGACCTTCTATGCTGCTTCTTTAGGCTTTCCAGCTCTTGCAGCTCTTTATTGGAAAAAAGCAACAAAAATTGGTGTCGCTGCAGGAATAATTGCAGGATTTGTGGGAAGTACTTGCTGGAGACTTATAGGGTCCCCTTTACATCTTAGTCCATCCATTGCAGGTTCAGTAGCGTGTGGAATTGTTATTCTTGCTGTAAGCCTTATAACATATAAAGAAGAAACAAGAACACCTTTTCCTGAAATATGAACAATAAAGGGGCTGCAAAAAAGCAGCCCCTTCTTTTTATCTTTTATTTTAGTAGCTTCCTGGTTTTTTCCCAACAAAGGAGTTGGAATTTTTCTGTGTTTTTCCACCCTTTACAGCAACAGCCATTTTCTTCTCTGTCCACCGGGCGAGCCGAACAAAGGGCAAGCCGAGTAAAAAGTATATAACAGCGACAATAATTCCCGTTCCGAAATAGTCATAATAAGTTGTAGCAAGCTGGCCGTAGGCTTTTGTGAGATCAACCATGGTAATAACCGAAACCAAGGAAGAATCTTTTAAAAGAGAAATAAAGTCGTTGGTTACTGGAGGCAGGGCAACCCTTACTGCCTGTGGTAAAACAACATGTTTTAATGCTTGCCAACGTGTCATCCCGAGGGCAAGTGCTCCTTCCATTTGTTGACGGGGAACAGAAAGTAACCCTGCCCGGTAGTTTTCAGCTTCATAGGCTGCATAGTTAAGACCAAGGCCGAGAACGCCTGCAACAAATGGACTTAACTTAATCCCAATATTAGGGAGTCCGTAGAAAATGAAAAAGAGCTGTATTAAAACAGGTGTTCCTCGAATGGCTTCTATATAGGCAATGGCAATACGAGAAAAGAACGTAGGGCCAAAAATCTTAGTCATGGCTAAGATCAGCCCAAGTAAAATAGCCAAAACCATAGCTGCAATAGAAACCTTAATAGTAACCAGCGCTGCTTTTCCTAGAATGGGGAGAAAACTCGTATATCTGTTTATACGCTTTTCCCATGTAATTTCCGGTTTTTGATGCTCTGCCCAGTAATTAAACATAGAGGCTTCAACATTTCGTGGCGAAAAATCTTGAAACATTTCAGCCATCATCGGACTCCAGAGATTCCAGCGGTCATAAATCTCTCTTAATTTTCCGCTATCTCGAAGGTAGACAATAGCTTCATTGATTTTAGAGAGTAGTTCCTTATCTTCTTTGCGAACGGCAATGCCGTAGTCCATGCGACCGACAGGAGGTCCGACAAAGACAATCTCCGGATTAAAACCGGCATAGTATACGGCGATAGGATCGTCAAAAAGTGTGGCGTCCAATCGTCCGTTTTCGAGGTCATTAAAAGCATTGATCTCGTCTTCGTATGTTCGAATGTCTTGAATGCCAGCTTCAACGAGAGTGAAATAGGCATATGATTGTTTCAGTGTTCCTACAACTTTACCTTTGCAGTCTTCCAGAGTTTCTATGTTTTTTGTTCCCTTTCGAACAGCAAGCTGCAGGAACGTAGAGTAATACGGAATAGAAAAGTTTACGACTTCTTTATGTTCCGGTGTAATTTCAAGACCATCTATGGTTACATCATATAGATGCCTTTCTAGCCCGGGGATGAGATTATCCCAGCCGTTTTGAACAAATTCAGCTTTCATCCCCAGATAATCGGCAATGGCATCCATAATTTCTACTTCATATCCAATAAGGCGATCCATATTAAACGGATCGTAGAACATGTAAGGAACGCCGCCCTCAGTGTCTCCTCCCCAGCGTAATAAAGGCTTTTCAGAAGCCTTTAAAGGAGATGCCAATATCACAACTAAAAGAAAAAGAGAAAAGAAAACACGCGTAATATGCTTCATTTATGCTACATCCTCTGTAAGGTGTCGAAGAAAATCTTTCGTTCTTTTATTTTGAGGCGATTCGAATAAAATATCGCCATCAGCCAACTCGACAATCTCTCCACCATCCATAAAAACAATGTAATCAGAGGCATTTCGAGCGAAACGCATGTGATGAGTAACGATAATTTGAGTCATACCTTCAGCATCAAGATCTTTCATAACCTGAAGAACCTCTCCTACAAGTTCAGGATCAAGAGCTGATGTCGGTTCATCATATAGCATGACTTTGGGATTCATTGCAAGGGCACGGGCAATAGCTCCACGTTGTGTTTGCCCGCCAGATAAAGTGGCTGGATATTTGTGAATGTGTTCAGATAGACCTACTTTTTCAAGTAGTCTTAAGGCTGTTTCACGTGCTTCTTCTTCACTGGCTTTTTTGACAACCATAGGTGCCAGCATGACATTTTCAAGAACGGTTTTGTGAGGAAAAAGATTAAAACTTTGAAACACCATTCCCACTTCTTGTCTCATGAGATGGCATGCTTCTAGAAACTTCTTGTTCAGATTTTTTTCCTTACCTGTGCGGCTTACTGTAACGCCGGCTATGGTAATGGTTCCTGAGTCGATGTACTCGAGACAGTTGAGACACCGTAAGAACGTTGATTTTCCACATCCAGACGGTCCTATGATAGAGACCAGATCTCCCTCTTTAATATCTATGGAGATTCCATTTAAAACTTCTCCATCCTCAAAGCTCTTGCACAGATTTTCAACGTGAATCAAAGGTTCAGCCGCACGTGTCAACCTGTCTCAACCCCCTTACTATTTTTTTGTGTGATTTCACTCTCCCCGATTTGGTTTTGAGTCTTAGTATTTTGATTACAAGCAGGCATAGTATGACAGAAAAAATTGGAG
Source organism: Aminobacterium sp. (assembly GCF_034926885.1). Taxonomy (NCBI): domain Bacteria; kingdom Thermotogati; phylum Synergistota; class Synergistia; order Synergistales; family Aminobacteriaceae; genus Aminobacterium; species Aminobacterium sp. The sequence continues at coordinate 44,903 of NZ_JAYFQR010000015.1, read as the reverse complement.
ATGCAAGATATAAAAAAGGAGGAAAAGAGAAAAATAAAGATTCTCATTACGTTATAATTTTTAAAAAGATATAAAGGAGGTTTATCGTCTCCATGTCTGAAAAAAAATTTATATGCACAGCTTGTGGAACATCTTTCCCCATTCGAAAAAATATTTCCAGATGCCCTAAGTGTCATGAACCTCTTGAAGTTGAAGAGTTTTTTTCAACAGAAATTTGTGCTGAAGAAACGTCGGATATTTTTAAGCGGTACAAGAATTTTTTCCCATTCAAATCTTGCAGTGATACTTTTTCTTTAGGAGAAGGAATGACACCTCTTCTTTCATCACCATCTTTATCCAAAAAATTAGGAGTGCATAACGTCTTTTTAAAGAACGAAACAGTTAACCCAACATGGTCTTTTAAAGACCGCGGAACTGCATCGGCACTAAGACATGCTGTGGAATTAGGATTCCATCGTATTGGAACAGTATCTACGGGAAATATGGCTGCCTCAGTAGCTGCATTTGGTGCAAGAGCGAATCTCGAAACAACCATTTTAGTGAAAGAAGATCTTCCTATTGAGAAACTCAACCCTATAGCTATATATAATGCACGAGTCGTTAAGGTTTATGGTGATTATAGCCTACTTTACGAAGAGAGCCTTCGCTTGGGAGAAAAATACGGCATTTATTTTATGAATTCAGATGTCCCTTTCAGAGTGGAAGGATCTAAAACTATAGCCTTTGAGATCTGTGAACAAACAAAATTTAATGTACCCGATGTGGTTATTGTCCCTACAAGCGCGGGAGGAAATATACGGGGTATCGAAAAGGGTTTTAGAGAATTTTACAAGTCAGGTCTTATTCCCCACATGCCTCTTATTGTTGCGGCGCAGGCGGAAGGATGCGCCCCTATTGTTGAAGCGTATAAAAAAAACGCTAACAGCATAGAGAGGTTTCCCAGTCCCCATACAATTGCCCACGCTATTGAAAATCCTTTTCCACCCAGTGGAAATCAGGTTTTGCGAGTTTTATCCAGACAAAAAGGTGTCGCTGTGGCAGTTCCTGAGAAAGAGATTCTTCAAGCCCAGCGGGAATTGGCTGGAACGGGACTCTTCGTACAGCCCGCTTCTGCTGTCTCTTTAGCGGCAATACCTATTTTGATAGAACGTGGAATTGTTACATCCAACCAACAGGTGGCTTGTATTTTGACGGGGAGTGGATTGAAATATACGGCTGCTTTTGAGGCTCATAAGCTTACATCTGAGGATGTAAACATAGATTCTTTGGAAGACTGTGTTCGCGTATAGGGAGTGATAGCATATGCTTCAATGTCAATGGTGCCAAAAACGTTATAGTGAGGAAGAAAAACCTTGGAAATGTTCATGTGGTGGGCCTCTCCTTTTAGAGGTGGATCAGACATCCTTCCCTTCTCCGGAACTTCTTGCTTCTCGTTCCCATTCTTTATGGCGTTATGAAGAGGCTCTTCCCCTCAATAAGAACACAAACCCTGTTACTTTTGGAGAAGGGATGACTCCTCTTGTCCTTTCAGAGTTGGAAGGCTTTCCCATCTTTTTTAAGCTGGATTATGTTTGCCCTTCAGGCTCATATAAAGACAGGGGAATAGCCTATGAAATGACCAAACTTAAGGAGCTTGGCATATCTTCCATTATAGAAGACTCTTCAGGGAATGCTGGAGCGGCTATGGCAGCTTATGCGGCCAGGGCAGGTATTCACTGCCAGATTTTTGTCCCTGGCTATACGTCAGCAGGGAAGTGCGTACAAATCGAAAGTTATGGTGCAGAACTTGTTCGTGTTCCAGGAAGCCGAGAAGATACGACAAAGGCAGCAGAGCAGGCGGCAAATGATATCTATTATGCCAGCCATAATTGGAGCCCCTATTTTGTTCACGGAGTAAAAACGTATGCCTTTGAAGTGTGGGAACAACTTGGCTATGAGATTCCCGACAAGATTATTGTTCCGGTAGGGCAAGGGAGCTTGGTTATAGGGTGCTATCTGGCTTTTCAGCATCTTTATGAAGCGGGAAGAATTGAGAGGCTACCCCAGATTATTGCCGTTCAGGCAAAAAAATGTGCGCCTCTTTATGAAGCGTTTATTCAGGGTAAAAACGAGCCTGTCTCTATATATAAGGAAGAAACTATTGCTGAAGGCATAAGTTCGTCACAACCTGTTCGTGGCCGAGAAGTTCTTGATGCCATAAAAAAAACAGAGGGGATTATTATGGCTGTAGACGATAATGAAATAGAGAAAGCTTTTTATGCTTTGGCTCGTGCGGGTTTTTATGTAGAACCCACAAGTGCTGTTGTTGGGGCAGCTTTGTGGAGATTACAACAACAAGAAAAACTTTCACGGGGAGAAAAAACGGTGGCTTTCCTCTCCGGTTCTGGGCTAAAGGCCACAGATAAAATTCTTCATCTGAGAGAAGAATAAGAAGAAAAATTCAAAAATATATAGGAAATAGAAATTTCTATTTCCATTAAGCCCTCTTTCTTGGTATAATCCGCCCTAAAATTCTTAAACGACAGGAGGGCTCTACTATGAACAAATGTGTCTTTGCAGAGCGAATGAAAAATTTCCAGGCATCGGATATTGCTGCCATTCTTAAAGTGACGGCTGATCCTGAAATTATTTCTTTTGCTGGTGGCCTTCCGGCTCCTGAACTATTTCCGATAGAAGAGTTGAAAGAGGTTGTTGCCCAGGTTCTCGAGAAGGATGGAACAAAAGCCTTGCAGTACTCGACAACAGAAGGATACGCCCCTCTGCGGGAAAAGATTGCGAGCCGGATGAACCGGAAATATCAGACCCGTTTGGAGAGTGGCAATATTATGATTACCACCGGGTCACAACAATCTCTTGATCTTTTAGGTAAAATGCTTATTGATGATGGAGATGTTGTGTTGTGTGAGAGTCCCACATATCTCGGTGCTCTCAGTGCTTTTAACGGATATAATCCACGTTATGTCGAAGTCGAAACAGATGATTATGGCATGGTTCCTGAAGCCCTTGAAGAAGCTTTGACGAGAGAAAAAAGAGCGAAGGCAATCTATGTTATTCCTGATTTTCAGAATCCAACAGGCAAAACATGGACCGTTGAGAGAAGAAAGGCTTTCATGGATGTTATAAGCCGTTATGATATTGTTGTTATTGAAGATAACCCTTATGGAGAACTTCGATTCAAGGGAGAGGTCCCTCCATCTCTCAAGTCTTTTGATAAAGAGGGCAAAGTTGTTTTGCTTGGAACATTTTCAAAGATTTTTTGCCCCGGGATGAGAATTGCATGGCTTTGCGCTGATGGGGATATCTATGAAAAATTTGCGTATCTTAAACAGGCAGCAGATCTTCATTCCCCAACATTGAGCCAGTATGAAATTAACGCCTATATAGATATGTATGATCTTGATGCTCATGTAGCTCGTCTTATTGATGTGTATAAAAAACGATGTAACGTTATGATAGAAACAATGAAGGTGGAATTCCCTTCTTCCGTTTCATTTACAATTCCCGAAGGGGGACTTTTCACTTGGGCCATTTTGCCAGAGACGCTTAGTGCCAGAGATTTACTTATGACATGTCTCGAGAAAAAAGTTGCCTTTGTGCCAGGCGGTGCTTTCTTCCCTAACGGGGGACACGAAAATACGTTACGCCTGAATTATTCCAATATGCCACCCGAGAGAATTATACGAGGTATTCAACTTCTCGGAGAGGCGATAAAAGAACATCTTCGATAAATTTCAAAAGCCTGGTTCCTTATGGAGCTGGGCTTTTTTTATGGAAGGAGGATTTTGTAATGGATCGTTATGATCAAGATTCCGCAGAGTGGCGTGAAGATCTGATTCGATTCTTTCTTAAACCTTCTTTTTTCATGACGTTGATTCTTCTTGTTCTTGTTTTTTTCCCGATCGTTGGAGTAAATGTTCCCAAATCGTTGTTCCAATTTGTAATGAGCGCTTTCAGAATAGCTTTCGTTGCAACATGCGGCTGGTTTTTAATCCGTGGTGTTTATCTTTTGGAGAAAGTATTCACGAAGCATTTTAACCTTGATTCTTCTGATAATCTAAGAGCCCGTAAAATTCAGACGCAATTTCTTGTCTTTAAACGTCTCTTAATCATCCTTGTTTTTATTGTTGCTTTTTGTTTTGTCCTGATGGGTTTTGAAAACTTTAGACGAATTGGATCAGCTCTTCTTGCATCTGTTGGAATAGCAGGAGTGATTATCGGTTTAGCTGCCCAAAAAACGGTGGGAACTCTTTTTGCGGGAATACATCTTGCCATATCACAACCTATTCGCATGGATGACGTCTTAATTGTTGAGGGGGAATGGGGACGCGTTGAAGAAATTACATTTACATATGTTGTGCTTAAAATATGGGATTCGCGACGTCTTATTCTTCCCACAACGTATTTTCTCGAAAAGCCATTTCAGAATTGGACACGCACATCAGCCGATCTTCTTGCCTACGTGTATATCTATGCAGATTACACTTTAAGCATTGACCAGATGCGAAAAGTTTTAACTGACATTCTTGAACAGTCCGAATGGTGGGATCATCGTGTAAACGTTTTACAAGTTGTCGATTGCACAGAAAAGACAATGCAGCTTCGTGCACTGATGAGCGCTTCAAATTCTTCAGATGCGTGGGAGTTGCGATGTGAAGTTCGGGAGCAGCTTCTTGTGTGGATGCAAAACAATGTTCCGGAGGCATTGCCTCGCTTTAGAATAGAATCTTTTCTTGAAAAAGAAGAGGGAGCCGCTCTTTAAACAGAGAAGCTCCCTTGTATTTGTTCTCTATTGTTTATATATGCCTATTCCTGCAAAAGTTTTTTTACGGCTTCCCTAATAACACTTACCTCCATCTGATATTCGGCTGCTAATTCCTTGAGCGGTTTATCTGGGGAAGCATCAAGAGGCCAGCCTACTTCTTTTAAAATGCTTTCAGCTTCAAGATCATACATTTTTGCCACATCACCCAATGTCATAGATCCCTTTATTTCTTCTGGATTTAGGGGAGGAGCAGCTGACTCTACAGCAGGTTGTTTCATTTGTTTTTCGAAATATGCTTCAAGAGATGCACGAAGTTCTTCATCGTTCACTCCTTCAATGTTTTTCAATGAAACATCTCGGGGAATCTCTGCCGGGAGTTCCGCTATTTCTATGACCTTTTCTTCAGAGAGTTTTACTGTCTCTGCTACTTGTTTGAGTGTCATCCAGCCGTAGATACCTCCGGCGGGATTGATTTGTGCTTCAACTGTGGAGGGTGCGTATGTCATCCACATTCCAGAAATGCGGGCACCTCCATAAATAGCAAAAAATAGAAGTAATCCTGTTATTCCTATTGCGAAAGAGGAGAGCTTTTTCTTTCCGATTCCAAAATAGAGAGTCTGCTCTACAGGGCATTTGTCGGTACATTGTCCACACGAAATGCATTCTGCGCTCTTTTCAACGTCCTTAGATTCTGGATCAAGATTCACAGGACATGTCTTATGACACAAATGGCAATGAATACACGTAGAGTCGTTTCTTCGAACTTTGACGAAACTTAATTTTTGTCCGATAGCGAGAAGTGCTCCTAATGGACAAAGATAACGACACCAAAACCGTTCAATCCAGAAACTGGCAATAATAACTGTGCCAAAGAGAATGATAAATGCCCACGGTTTTTCTACCATTTCCCCCCAACCGGCACTTAAATGCATCCAGGCAACCCATGGATCGTAATCTCGCCAAGCAAGAGTACCAAGACGCCATGTAAAGAAGATAATAACGAAAAGAACAATATATTTTAAATACCGTGCAGGTTTATCGATAGAAGGAGGAAGTTCCCGTTGAGTAATACCCAGTTTTCTCGCACCTTTGGCAGAAAGTTCTCCTAACGTTCCCAAAGGACATATCCAACTACAAAAGATGCGACCTACGAGAATTGTTATGGCTACAATACCAATAAACAAAATAAGAGAGCTTGGTGCTAATCGTCGAAGCCACGTTCCTGTTTTTAAATAGGCGTAAAGGCCCTCTATGCCGCCAAAGGGACATAATGCATCAACTGGTGGCACGCCTTCTGGGCCGCCTCCAAGAAGTTGGTGTCGATATCCTACCCACGTAAGAAAGGCAAGAAAGCTTATCTGAACAATCAGACGGACCTTCTGAGATTTCATGGGCATTCCTCCTCTTTTAAACGATATTTTAATCGTATTATCTTCCAAAAGAGAATTTTTGACTATCGGTAAAAAGGCTTACTGTGGGGGGGTATAAAAGAAATAGTTATGGGGCGCAGGAACAAGCTATAACGAAGATACTACCCATAAATTCCAACGCCCAAAAGGGTTTGGTACTAGTTATTTGTTTCTTCGTCGTTCCGCTTTTTCTTGATGATTAGAACTGCTGCGATCATACCCACGCCAACAAGGAGCCACACTATAGTTAATGCGTTCATATAGTTCACCTCCATTATTCTTTTTGGGGTTGTTTTGTAAGAGAGCACTCCTGACACGCCTGTGTGGCGCAATCGACAAAAAACAAAATCTAAAGAATAAATAAATAATTCTTATCAATTTGAAAATAACACAAATAACTTCAAACTTCAAATATTAATTTCTTTAAATTTAATAAGACCTTTCTTTGCATCCAGGGATGAGAACTTCAGGATATAATGTTGCCAAAGGAGGGAGGATAATGGAAAAAGAAAAGATATTTTGGAGAATGCTCAATGTCATTGAAGATGATATTGTTCCTCAGACTCGTTTGGCAGTCAGCCATGGTCATAAAATTTTTGGTGCGGCCATTTTACTTCGCTCAGATCTTTCTCTCGTAGTAGCAGGAACAAACCACGAAGGATGGAATCCATTATGGCACGGTGAAGTCTACACAATAAAAAAATTTTTTGAACTTCCCTCTCATCCAGATCCTGAAGATTGTCTCTTTCTTTCCACTCACGAGCCATGTTCAATGTGCCTGTCTTCTATCGCCTGGTCTGGTTTCCCAGAAATATATTTTCTTTTCGAGTATGAAGAGACACGAGATGCCTTCCATATCCCTTATGATATTCAAATTCTTAATGAAGTTTTTAATTGTCCCCATCCCAGTCGAAGTAACAGCTTTTTTAAAAGTTTTGCCTTGAAAGAAATAGCATCAGCTATGGGTGAATCTGAGTTGGCAATGGCGAGACTTGAAAAATTAGATCGCATATATAAGGAATTGTCTGATATTTATCAGGCTGGGGAGAAAAAGATGGTTCTGAAATAAAGGAGGATGTTTTATGGCACTTACAGATATTATAGGCCCTGTAATGATAGGGCCTTCTTCGAGCCATACTGCAGGCGCGGCTCGTTTAAGCCGGTTGGCTTTGGCTTGCTGGGGAGACGATCCTTTAGAGAGTGTTGAAATTTTTTTAAGGGGCAGTTTTGCATACACAAGTTACGGTCATGGTACAGATAGGGCTCTTGTTGCGGGACTCCTCGACATGGCTCCTGATGATATTCGTTTGCGGGATGCTTTGTCTATTGCAAAAGAAAGAGGATTTAACTATCGTTTCGATACTGAAAATATAGATGGAGCCCATCCAAACTCAGCTCGATTTGTCTTTACAGGTAAAGACGGTCGAACTCTAGAGATTATAGGTGCGTCTATTGGAGGAGGGGCCGTAGAATTACAACAGATAGATGGCTTTCAGGTTAGTGTTTCTGGAGAGCTTCCCTCTCTCATAACGTTTCATCGTGATACTCAGGGGGTTGTAGCTGCTGTTACAAAACTTTTTGCCGATATGAAAATTAATATTGCAACATTAAGTCTCCATAGAAAATCAAAAGGTGGCAAAGCTTCTCTTGTTATCGAATTGGATTTACCGACATCTCCCGATGAGAGTGTCAGAGAAGCCGTAGAAAAGGCTCATCCATCAATGGAACGAGTCCTAGCTCTCTATAACCAGGGAGGTAACATAGAATGAGGTCTATTTCTGAACTTGTTGCCCAGAGCTTGAATCAAAAGAGCTCTTTTGTTGAAGTTGTTTTGTCGCAGGAGGAACAAGAGACAGGCCTTCCAGTCGATCGCATTCGTGAAAGGATGAAAAGCCGTCTTGTTGATATGGAAAAATCTGTTCACGATGCCCTTGAACATGAATGGAATGGCAAAATAGTTCGATCTGATCGAGGAAAATTAGCTTCGTATGCTCAGAAAGAAAAGAATCTTTCAGGCCAATATATATTGCGAGCGAGTGAGATTGCATTGGCGGTAGCAACATATAATGCAGCTATGGGGCGTATTGTTGCAGCTCCTACTGCCGGAAGCTGTGGTATTTTGCCAGGGCTTCTTTTTGCCCATAAAGATATCTTTGCCACGCAGGATAAGACACTTCTTGACGGATTGATTGTTGCCGGATCTATCGGGTCTGTTATAGCATCTAGAGCAACGTTGGCTGGAGCAGAAGGTGGATGTCAGGCTGAATGTGGAGCCGCAGCGGCTATGGGAGCTGCCGCTTTGGTTGCTATGCATGGAGGTATTTCTGAAGCTATAGAACAAAGCGTTGCTCTCACTTTTAAATCAGTGCTTGGACTTGTCTGCGATCCTGTGGGAGGCTTAGTAGAATCTCCATGTATTAAGAGAAATGGACTTCTTGTTTCGGTGGCGGCTCTTGCGGCAGATATGGCTCTAGCAGGGATAAAATCTATTATTCCTGCTGACGAAGTTATTGATGCCATGGCTCAGGTGGGACGTGCTCTGCCAGAATCTTTACGAGAGACTGCTCATGGCGGCTTAGCTATTACTCCTACTGCACGTCGTCTTGTGGCAGAAATCCTTCATGAAAGGTGGTAGCCCTTATGCAATTTTTTGCTACTACGCTTGCTCCTATAATTGTAATTTTATGTGGTGTAGCCCTGCTTTTTATCTCTTTTCGGCGATTTCGTATGGGGCAGACTGGCCGTGCTATTCTTGATATTGTTTGGGCGGTTGCTCTTTTCATATTGGCTTACAGTCAATATTTTATGGATTAAGTATTTAGATTACACAACATTTTTGGGAGGATATTTCAATGAAAATGACTTCTTTGCTTACGCCGACATTAAAAAAAGCACCAGCTGGTTGGCAAGATCCAGGTGTTATTCGTCTCATTAGAAGTGGGTATGCCCTGGATTTTCAAAATGAAGAGTGGAACTTGCTGCCTCTTGGCTCCATATTGCGAGAAAATGTTGCTTGGACCTTTCTGCATGCGTTAATGGAAGAAAATTTTCAACAACTTGACTCTCTCCTTTACAAGAAAGATGGCTTATATGCCCTTGCCCAACGTGCAGTACAAAGTTATCGAGATTTGCCTCTGAACTTTATGGAGCTTCGGCAAGGTTTGCTTCTTCTAGGAGGAATAGAGACTGCTTCTGGCAAAGAGGCGCAACAGGAGATAGTTCATACTATAGATAACATATTACAAAATTTAAATCTTCCAAGCATCGTTATGAGCGATGAAACGTTGGGTACTGACGGAAATTACGTTGCTTTGAAGGCTTCAGATCAGTATATTGCAGTCGAAAATGGAGTTGCCTGCTCATCGTGTGGCTGGACGGGTACTGAAAATGCACGAATAGAACAAAGCAAACCTTATCGAACAGAGAAAGAGATGGTTCGGCAAGAAATTCATACCCCAAATGCAAGTTCTATAGAAGAACTATGCGAATTTTTGCATATTCCTGCTGAACAAACAGTAAAGACCATGTTTTATATGGCTGAAGTTGATGATGGCTGGAGACCTGTAGCAGTGCTTATTCGAGGAGATCTGCATATAAGTGAAGAAAAGCTGGCTCTCTTTTTAAAGGTCAAGAAGGTTCGAATAGCAGAAGAGAACGAACTCATGTCGGTAATGGGGCAGAAACCAGGTTATCTTGGCCCTGTAGGACTTCCTGAAAGAGTTTGTCTAGTCGCTGATATAAGTATAGAAGGATGTAGCGGTGTTGTTACGGGAGCTAATAAACCCAACTATCACCTCACAGGAGTTACGTGGGGAAGAGATTTTAAAACAAAGCATATTGGTGATGTTGCTCTTCTTCGTGAAGGAATGAATTGTCCACGTTGTGGGCTTGAGCTTCAACCTTTTTTATGGAACAAAGTAGCAGCAGTATGGAGCGAAAAGAGTGACATTGAGGGGATCCCTTACCAGGATCAACAGGGACAAACCGAGAGATGCACATTATGGAAAGGCTGGATCGATCTTAACAGTATCCTAACAGCTCTGGCACGAGAGAAAACATATCCCTTTGGTTTGGCGCCATTCGATGTAGATATTATTGTTCCGTCGGTGAAAGATGAAGTGGCAATGAACCTGGCTACCAATCTTTATCTGGAGATGGCACAAAATGGGATTGTTGTCCTTTTTGATGATAGGAATGAACGAGCGGGGGCAAAATTCGCTGATTTTGAACTTTTCGGAATTCCTGTCAAAGTCGTTGTAGGACGCAAAGCGGCAGAAGGAATAGTGGAAGTTCACTATGGTGAAGATGCAAAGGAAATGCAAGCTGAAGATGTAGTATGTTTTCTTTCGTCTTTGTTGAATGACGACGATGAGAGCCTGTGATACACTGGCAACGTTTCAGTGCATCGTATGGTTTGGAGGGATATGTATGAAAAAAAATATGAGAGTTTTATGTGTAATGGCTGTCATAGTGATGATGGCTTGGGGAAGCATGGCGGGAGCTCAAGAAGCGAAAAATGAAAAGAACAACGTATTGGCTCGGGTAGGCGATGTAGAGATAAAAGAACAGAATGTTGACGATATAATCAACTCTCTTGATCCTCAGCAGCGCATGTACTACGAGAATGAGCAAGGACGTAAGGCTATATTAGACGAGTTGATCAATCTCGAAGTTTTTGCTCGTTGGGCCAAGGATAATAACCTTGAAAAAGATCCTGTATTTATGGAGCGCCTTGAGAATATAAAAAGGGAGTTACTGCGTCAGACTGCCGTGGAGAAGATGCTGAGTAAAGCTGCCGTAACGGAAAAAGAAGCAAAAGATTATTACGCTGTGCATCTGACAGAATTTAATATCCCTGCACAGATGAGAGCAAGCCATATTTTAGTGGCAAGCGAAGAGGAAGCAAAAAAGATTCGAGAAGAGATAGAGACAAAGAAGCTTTCTTTTGAAGAGGCCGTTGAAAAGTATTCAACTTGCCCTTCAAAACAACAAAAGGGAGATTTAGGTTATTTCCAAGGTGATCAAGTTGTTCCTGAATTCAGTAAAGCTACAGAAGCCCTTAAAAAGGGCGAAATAAGTGCTCCTGTACAGAGCCAGTTTGGGTGGCACATTATCAGGCTTGAAGATAAAAAGCCTGCTTCGTTAAAGTCTTTTGAAGACGTGAAAGGTCAGATAGAGGCTAACATTCTTAAAGATAAACGTTCTAAAATATATCTTGAAGAAACAGAGCGTCTTCGCAAAGAATATAAGGTAGAAATTATAGAGAAAAAGTAATTTTTCTTACGAACGGAGTTTGGCAGACAGCATAAGGCGGACAGAGAGCTGTCCGCCTTCCCTTTACATAAAATTAGGAGAATGATGCGTCATGGATTTGCTCGGACTTGCACTTATCTTTAGCGCTCGTATTCTTGATGTCAGTCTTGGAACGGTGAGGATCCTTTTTCTTGTGAGAGGAAGACGGCGGCTTGCGGCAACAATCGGTTTTCTTGAAGTAATGATCTACATGTCTGTTCTCGGTTATATTCTTGGTGGAGGTGGCTCCCTGACCTTCCCTCAACTTATCGCCTACGCAGGAGGGTATGGAGCAGGTAACTTTATGGGCTCTCTTTTGGAAGAAAAATTACTTAATGCTTTCGTTACTCTTGAAATCATTTTAGAACGAAACCAAGAAACCCGATTAGTTATTGAGCAAATTCGCAAAGCCGGTTTCGGTGCAACTGTTCTCGTTGGACAAGGTCGCGCGGGACTTCGCTATGTTGTTAAAGTCATTTGTCATCGTTCTGATATTCCTCAGATTTCAGAAATTATAGGTGCAAAAGGTTTTGTGTGTATATCTGATCTCAAAGGGTGTTGGGGCGGCCATTTTAAAATGAAGGGAAAGTAAAGGAGGCAATAAGAGTGAAGAAAACAGGCCGGTACAATCAAGCGAATAAAGAAGCTCTTATTTCACTTGCTCTTTACGGTGTCTTTTTTGCTTGGTGGTATGGAACAGCCTACGGTTTAGGAAGTGGCGACCCGTCGTCGTATACGTATGTTTTTGGCATGCCATCATGGTTCTTTTATAGTTGCATTGTTGGATATATTGGAATTTCTTTTCTTGTTTGGGGAGTGGTTAGATTATTCTTTAAAGATATTTCGCTTGAAGAATCACCAGACAAGGAAGGTCGTGAAGAACTATGACGCAACGATTCTATATGATTTTACCTCTCGTCCTTTATCTTGCCGGTGTTATGGCTATAGCGCTCTGGAGTCGAAAGATAGGTAAAAAAACTCACGATACAAAAAGTTTTGTTGAAGAGTATTTTCTTGGAAGCCGCTCCATGGGCGGTTTTGTTTTAGCCATGGCGATTATAACTACCTATACCAGCGCTAGTAGCTTTGTAGGTGGCCCGGGGGTTGCCTATAAAATGGGATTGGGCTGGATTCTTCTCGCTATGATTCAGGTCCCTACTGCTTTTTTAACGTTAGGCGTTTTGGGGAAAAAATTTGCTATTATTGCTCGCCGCATTAATGCAGTAACAGTTACAGAGTTTTTAAGGGCACGATATCGCAACGATGCCGTTGTTATTCTTTCTTCGATTGCATTGCTTGTCTTTTTCATGGCTTCTATGCTCGCCCAGTTTATTGGGGGTGCGAGACTTTTTCAGAGCATTACAGGATATCCTTACCTTGTAGGTCTGATTATCTTTGGTGTGACGGTTATTATATATACGACAGTTGGTGGTTTTAGAGCTGTTGTCCTTACCGATACAATTCAGGGTTCTATGATGGTTGTTGCATCAATTGCCTTACTTTGGAGCGTCGTCCATGCAGGCGGAGGAATGACCTCAGTAATACAGAAACTTCATGAAATTGATCCTGCCCTGATAACTCCATTTGGGCCCAATAATTTTATATCAAAACCCTTTATTCTTTCCTTTTGGGTTCTCGTGGGATTTGCCATACTAGGGCTTCCGCAAACAACAGTAAAATGTATGGGATATAAAGATGCCCGATCAATGCACAATGCCATGATTGTTGGAACATTTATTGTAGGGTTTCTTATGCTCTGTATGCATATGGTGGGGGCGTTAGGACGAGCTGTCGTTCCTAATATCGAAGTGGGAGACCTTGCAGTTCCAACCTTAACGATCCATCTTCTTTCTCCTTTCTGGGCCGGAATATTTATAGCAGGACCACTTGCAGCTATTATGTCTACAGTGGACTCTATGCTTATTCTTGCATCGGCAGCCATTATTAAAGATCTCTATTTAAACTATATTTCTAAAGAACCTGAAAAAGTTAATCCAGCGGCAATAGGACGTATGAGCTTTGTTGTGACAGGTATATTGGGTGTGATGGTCTTTTTAGCAGCGCTTAGACCTCCTTCTTTATTGGTCTGGATAAACCTTTTTGCTTTTGGTGGTCTTGAAGCGGTTTTCCTTTGGCCAACGATTTTGGGCCTTTATTGGAAACGTGCAAATGCTACGGGTGCTATTTTATCTATTGTTGCAGGATGCGGGTCTTTCATCTATTTCACTATTACAAAAGTAAAATGGATGGGAGCTCATCAGATTGTTCCTACAATTGCTATAGGGCTTATAGCGTTTATTATTGGTGCTTATATAGGTAAAAAGCCAGACGACAAGACGATAGAACTCTTTTGGGGATAAAAGGTATCGGATATTTTTTCGAGAATAAACAAGGGGGTGTCCGCATCTTCGGACACCCCCTTGTTTGTTGTAATCTCGCATGTAACATAAAAAGTGAAAAATATAATTATTGGAACTACCAAAAATGTATTTCTTCTCTAGTTTGACATACAATTCTGCATGTTTATAATTAAGTTGCGTTTCCACAATGATGAATATTATTCCGTATTATGGAATCTTTTTGAGGTGGCTGTTTTCTCCCTTACAAAGAAGGAGGCAGATTATCGTGACAGGTTCCAAAAAAAGTTCCGGGTACGTGCAGTCTATAGAAAGAGCAATGTCGATTATTGAAATACTTGATGAACGTGGCGAGTTAGGTATTTCCGAAATGAGTAACTTGCTCAGTTTAGAACGGAGTACTGTTCATCGAATTGTTTCTACCCTCAAAGGCTTGGGGTACGTTAATCAAAACCAGGCGAATCATAAATATTCCAATAGCTTTAAACTTTTTGAAATCGGAAATAACGTGGTGAAATCTCTTGGTCTGAGAAAACAGGCAATGCCTTTTATGCGAGAGCTTTCAGAGAAAACGAACGAAGCGGTAAATCTAGCTGTCATGGATGGAAAATACGTAATTTATATCGATAAAATCGAAAGTCAATCAACAATAAAAGTAGACCTTTCTATAGGAAAACGAATGCCATCTTATTGTACTGGCCTTGGCAAGATCATGTTGGCTTATATGCCTGAGCATCAAGTTAGAGCCTTGCTTCAAGATGAACCATTTATACGTTTTACTGAAAATACCGTAACCAATTTTGATGAATTACTCGAGCACCTTGTGACTATACGCCAACAAGGATATTGCATCGATAACGAAGAGTACGTTGAAGGCCTTTTTTGTGTAGCAGCTCCAGTATGGGGTCATTCTGGGGAAGTGTTCGCGGCTCTGAGTGTTGCAGTGCCGAAATTCCTTTATGCAGATACAGAACGTCTTATTGCCATTCGGGATTTGGTTATAGATGTGGCCAAACGTTTTTCGACCACCCTTGGGTACAAATCCTGAATCGACAAAGAAAAAGTATAAAAACTTTATATATCTCTAGAGGGGGAATCTCGCAATGGCAAAGGTAACGATTCAAAAGCTCAAAGAAATGAAGCAAAAAGGCGAAAAAATATCGATGGTTACAGCGTATGATTATGCTCAGGCTGTTTTAGTTGAGAAGTCAGGTATCGAGATCATTCTTGTTGGTGATTCTCTTTCTATGACAATGCTTGGCAATGATGGGACAGTGCCTCTTACCACAGACGAAATGGTTGCTCACATCAAACCCGTTGTAAAGGGTGCTCCCACACCTATGATTGTTGGCGATATGGTTTTCGGCTCATATAACGAAAGCATTTCTCAAGCCATTCGCAGTGCAAATCGTCTCATGAAAGAAGGCGGTTGCGATGTGATCAAGCTTGAGGGCGGGCGCCCAGAAGTCGTTTCTGCCATTGTTGAAGCAGGAATTCCCGTTCAGGGACATATTGGCCTTACGCCTCAAACGGCGTCTATGCTCGGTGGCTTTAAGGTGCAGGGGAAAAGTTTGGAAGCAGCTCAGAAAATTGTTGACGAAGCAAAAGCCCTAGAAGATGCCGGAGCATTTTCCATCGTTGTAGAGTGTGTTCCTGAAGAATTAGGACGTGCAATTACAGAAGCTGTATCAATTCCCATTATTGGTATAGGAGCAGGACGTTATACAGACGGTCAGGTTTTGGTTTTCCACGATATGTTGGGGCTCTTCGATAAATTCCTTCCCAAGTTTGTTAAACAGTATGCTCAAATCGGAGACGAAATTGTAAAGGCTCTTGGTGAATACAAAGAAGAAGTCCGTTCAGGCTCTTTCCCGGAAGATAAACACACCTTTGGAGGTTTGAGCAGAGACGATTTGAAAGATCTGCGCAAGTAAGACCGAGGTGAAAAATATGAAAATAGCTGTTCTTGGCTCAGGAGCTATGGGATGCCTTTATGGCGGAATGCTTGCTGAAGCAGGCTTTAACGTAACGCTTATTGATGTTTGGAAAGATCATGTAGATGCCATTAATACCCACGGCCTCTTTATTGAGGGCATTGGAGGAGAGCGTACGATTCGTTCTATTCGAGCTGTTACGTCTCCTGAAGAGGCGGGGGAGTGCGACCTCCTTATTGTTTTTGTTAAGGCCACGCTTACATCTCAGGCGATGGAAAGTGCGAAAGGTATTATTGGGGCGCATACAAGCGTTTTAACCCTTCAAAACGGCCTTGGTAATGTAGAGAAAATAAGTGCTGTTGTTGGCGAAGAAAAAGTTATTGCAGGTGTAACAGGACATGGTTCCACATTGCTTGGACCAGGAAAAATACGCCATGCAGGTCAAGGAGACACAGTAATCGGAGAGCTCTCTGGTTTCATCGATGAGCGCCTTGAAAAGATAGGAGATTTACTCAAAAAGGGTGGTTTTAACGTTAAATTATCGCCCAATGTAATGGGACTCATTTGGGGCAAGTTGATTGTCAATATTGGCATTAATGCTTTAACAGCTGTTACAGGGTTAAAAAATGGTCGTTTAGTAGATTTTTCTGAAACAGACGAACTCCTCGCCTGTGCTGTACAAGAGGCAGTTGCTGTGGCAAATGCAAAGGGAATTACCCTTGAAATAGACGATCCAGTAGAACATACGAGAAAAGTTGCCAAACTTACCGCAGCAAATAGGTCTTCCATGCTTCAGGATGTTTCGAACAAACGTAAAACAGAAATTGGGGTTATAAATGGGGCCGTTGTTCAGGAAGGTAGACGTCTGGGAATCGCGACGCCTATTAATAAAGTTCTTTATAACCTTGTTTCAGTAAAAGAAAAAACTTATGAAGAAGTCTAAAGGGGGACATGTGATGAGAGGGACGAAAAAAAGCACCATAATTTTTGTAGGGCTTTTGTTTTGTGCTTTTATGCTGGGGACTGTAACACAACCTGCTTGGGCAGCTAAGTACTCCTTTAAGCTGGGGCACTCTGTGAGTGATCAGCATCCTTATAACCTTGGAGCTGTACGGTTTAAAGAGATTGTCGAGAAAGAAACAAATGGAGATGTAGAGGTCAATCTTTTCCCCAATAATCAGCTTGGGACAGGAGAGAGAGACCTTATTGAGGGGCTTCAGTTAGGAACTGTCGATTTGGTCGTCTCTTCAACAGGGCCTATGAGTGGATTCGAGAAAAAGTTTATGATTTTTGACTTCCCATTTCTCTTTAAAGACAAGGCTCAGGCTTATTCAACTCTCGATGGAGAAATCGGACAGTATATTATGGGCCTTCTCGAAAAACAAGGCATTAAAGGTTTAGCATGGTATGAAAACGGGTTCCGCCATCTGACAAATTCTAAGCATCCCGTAAATACTCCAGAAGAGGCCAAAGGACTCAAGCTCAGAACCATGGAAAATAAAGTACAGATGGCTATTTGGAGAGCCCTCGGAGCAGATCCTACGCCTATGGCATGGGGAGAAGTCTTTACTGCTCTCCAGCAGGGAACAGTTGATGGGCAGGAAAACCCAATTCCTATTATTTACACTCAAAAAATATACGAGGTTCAGAAATATGTTTCTCTTACCGGACATGTTTTTTCTCCCTCGATGTTGATAATGAGTAAGTTTAGATTTGATAAGCTTCCTAAAGAATATCAGGAAATTTTCATGAAAGCTGCTCAAGAATCGGCTCTTTATGAGCGCGAGCAGATTACGAGAATGGAAAATGAACAGGTAGAAAAACTGAAAGAACTTGGAATGGAAATAAATACACCAGATAAAGAAGCCTTCCGTAAGGCCACGAAATCCGTCTATGACGAATTCCGTGGGGAACTTGGCGAAGACGCAAAGCTTCTTGATCAGATTCTTGCAGGAAATTAGAGCCGTTCGTATGTCATAGGGAGAGGGAGAGCTTTTCCTTCTCCCTCCCTTTTTGTAGGTGTTCTTCGGCAGAAAGAAGGGGTAGTGTGATTCTTTTGAAAAAATTGCTTAACGGTTTAAACCGGATTGTAGAATATGCCGTCAGTCTTTTATTGATTGTTATGGTTGTTGTTGTTTTCTTACAAGTCATATTTCGCTTCGTTCTCCACTCTTCTCTGCCATGGTCAGAAGAACTTTCCAGATATATTCTTGTCTGGATTTCCTTTCTTGGGGCCAGTATTGGCGTTAAAAGGGGAGCACATATCGGTGTGGAAGTGGTTGTAAATATGTTGCCTCCAAAAATGAAAAAAGGTGTTGCTTTTCTGGCAACTCTCTGTGCAGCGGTATTTTTCGCACTCATGGTTATTTATGGACGTCGAATTCTTTTTATCGTTTCAGGACAGCGATCTCCGGCGATGGAAATATCCATGGGGATTCCTTATTCAGCCATTTTTGTAAGTGGTGTCCTCATGTTTATCTATTCCATCGAACAGGCCTTATCTATTGTTGTAGGAAGAAGGGATGAAGCCATATGACCACTGTTCTTTTTGCTAGTCTCATTTTGTTTTTTGTTATAAACGTGCCTATTGCTATAGCTATTGGTCTGGCTTCTGTTGCCGCTATTCTTTTTTCAGGGGCGATCCCTCCTATAGTAATAGTTCAAAAAATGTTTACGGCGGCAGATTCTTTTCCTCTCATGGCGGTGCCTTTTTTTATTCTCGCGGGCTCGTTAATGGAGTTTGGGGGTATTTCAAGACGTCTTGTTGAATTTGCCAACTCTATTGTGGGTCGTTTTTCTGGTGGATTAGCTTTTGTTGCCATTATAGCGAGTATGTTTTTTGGAGCGATCTCAGGAGCAGCGGTAGCTACAGTTGCTGCTATTGGAACTATTTTAATACCGGCAATGGTACGGCGGGGATACGACAAGCCTTTTGCTACAGCTGTTCAAGCAACTGCTGGTACTTTGGGCGTTATGATTCCACCAAGCATTCCTATGATAATTTACGGAGTTCTTACCGGAGTTTCTATAGGCGCTCTCTTTATGGGTGGCATTCTCCCTGGCATTCTTGTCGGTTGTTCTCTGATGTTTGTAGCCTGGCTAATATCCAGGAAAAAGGGGTATCATGGCGACGAAAAACCGACTTTAGGACGAATTTGGCAAACTTTTAAACAGGCAATTCTCGCCCTCATGATGCCTGTAATTATTCTGGGGGGAATCTATGGTGGTGTCTTTACCCCTACAGAAGCGGCAGTAGTGGCTGTCGTTTATGGCTTCATCGTCGGTTTTTTCATTTATAAGGAACTTCATCTTTCTCAACTGAAGAATATTCTTGTTACGACAGTTATGGGAACGTCGATGATCATGTTTATTATTGCCACTTCATCTGTTTTCAGCTGGATTCTTACTGCTGAACAAGTTCCTCAGGCCGTTGCAGAGGTTATTTTATCGATTTCAAAAAATCCTGTTGTTATCTTAACCCTCATTAACATCTTGCTCCTTTTCTTGGGAACGTTCATGGAAACAGTTGCGGCCATTATTATTTTGGTGCCTGTCTTATTGCCGGTCATTACTCAGATAGGTGTAGATCCTCTCCATTTTGGGATCGTATTAGTTGTAAACCTTGCAATAGGAATGGTTACTCCGCCATTGGGTGTATGCCTCTTCATTGGGTGCAGCATTGCCGATATCAAGCTTGAGGATATTACACGAGCAGTATGGCCATTTATTTTGATCATGGTTGTTGATGTTTTGCTTTTAACCTATCTTCCCTGGATCTCTACGGTTTTGCCAAAATTGACTGGATTGTATTAATATTTATGCCCAAAAAGGGTTGACAGGTGAAATAATCGACAATATAATGTGTGGAAATATTCAAATAATTTGGACACAGAAGGAGGGTTCGAAATGCAGCTAGTTAAAAGTATGTTTCTTCAGTCTCTAATTTCTCTACCTGTAGTCGTTATTATTAGCAGCGGATCCCCTCCTGGTGTGATCGGCATTTAATTGCCCTTACTCACAAACACCAGAGCCGGGATCCGCTTTAAGCGGTTTCCGGCTTTTTTTATGGTCAAGGTCTCTATCCCAAGGAGAATGCCGCCAATAAGAAAAGAAGGGGGGAGATGAGGGTGGTTAAAGCGAAGAAAAGGGGAAAAGTACAGAGAGAGAATGCTATTGCGTTTTATGAAGTCGTGGATTCTATAGAGATGTTCAATTCAGAGGGACTTATCGAAGTTCGATGGAGAGGTCCTTTTGAAGGCTATCGTTAGATCATTCGAATAAATAATCTCACCTGCATTATGACGGAAGAGCTCTTCATGGAGAAGGGCTCTTTTTTATGGTATCATCTCAAGGGTCACCTATTGATACCTACCCCTATACTTTCCATGTGGCCAACGAGTAAATTTTGATAGTGAAGGAGAGAAATAACGGTGAAATACGACGTTATTATAGTGGGATCTGGGCCTGCAGGCATCTTTGCGGCCATGGAGTTAGTGAAGAATGATAAGAAAGTTCTTATAGTTGACAAAGGAAAAGTTATAAAAGACAGAAAATGTCCTATTCTTGAGGGACTTTCCCCTGTATGTGTCAATTGCAACTCGTGTAATATCGTTTCTGGATGGGGTGGGGCCGGATCTGCCTCTGACGGAAAGCTCACGCTGACCACTGGCTTTGGCGGAAATCTCGAAGAGTGCATAGGCGAAGATGCGCTTGAGAATATGATTCGGTATGTTGATGATGCTTTTGTCAGTTTTGGCGCAGATAAGAATTATTACGAACCGACAGGGGATATTGTAAAAGATACGATTCAAAGAGCAGCAAGTCGCGGAATAAAAATCATACCGGCTAGAATTCGTCACATAGGAACAGATGCTTCTCGCATGGTGCTTAATAACATGTATGAGGAGTTAAAGGAAAAGTGTGACATTCTCATGAATACGGAAGTAATGGAGGTCAAAGTTCGAAACGGAGTTATTGAAGGCATCGCCTTGAAGGATGGGCGTGAAATCGAGGCAGATAATGTTATTTTAGCTCCAGGCCGTGAAGGAAGTTCATGGCTTGAAGGCATTGTAAATCAATACAACCTGCCCATCGCTTCCATGCCAGTAGATATTGGGGTGCGGGTAGAAATACCAGATAGTATTTGTCAGGATCTAACCAATCACTTTTATGAAATTAAATGTCTTTACAATACCCCGACTTTTGACGATCGTTGTCGTACCTTTTGTATGAACCCGTCAGGCTTTGTTGTTCATGAATATAATAAGGCTCATGATCTCGTAACGGTAAATGGGCACAGTTTAAAGAATGTAAAGTCTAAAAATACGAATTTTGCTATTCTCGTAACAAAGAATTTTACGCAACCTTTTAATGATCCCATAGGCTACGCGACTCACATCGCCAAGTTGGCAAATATGTTGGCAGGCGGCGGAATTCTTGTTCAACGTTTGGGAGATCTTCGAGATGGACGTCGTTCAACAGAAGCTCGCATCATGAGGGGAATGGTAAAACCTACCGCCCAAGCTCAGCCCGGAGATTTGAGTCTTGTTTTACCCCATCGCTTTCTAACGGATATTGTAGAGTTTATAGAGGCTCTCAATATTATTATGCCGGGAATTAATATGAATGATACGCTTCTGTACGGAGTGGAAATCAAACTTTATTCTCTGCGTCTTGAATTGAAAGATACTCTTGAGACTCCTACAATTCAAAATCTCTATATGGCTGGAGACGGCGCAGGAGTCAGTCGAGGAATTATTCAGGCTGCTTCAAGTGGTGTTGTTGCTGCACGTTCAATTATTTTCAAGAAATAAAAATAAATCTCCCCGTTATCTTATGATGCGGGGAGATTCTTTATATTGTAATATTATGGTTACGCTTTAGCGTATGTACGTAATTGTATTTTCTTTACGACGTGGTGCTCCGTAGTGGCGGTCTGGATCTTTATATCCCATAGCGATACTATAAAAAGGTTCATATCCTTCTGGAACTCCGATCATTTTAAGCTCTTCTGGTGTAGCTGCGGCGAAGAAGAAACCAGAGAACCCAATCCAGCATGTTCCTACATTCAAAGATTCAGCTGCAAGAAGCATGTTCTCTATGGCTGCTGAGCAGTCTGCAATCGGTTTCAATAACGAATCTTCATTTTTTTTACCCGAAATGATAATAATAGTGGGAGCATTGTAATAGATATGAAATCCTTCCTTTTCTCCCATTCTACGAACCCAATCAACTGGCGATTTTTTCATAAGAGATACTGTTTTATCGCTGATCATATCGATTATTTCTTTCTTTTGAATAATTGTAAAATGCCATGGCTGATCGTTATGTCCGCTTGGAGCCCATATCCCAGCATCAAGTATTTGAGACAGTTCCTCATTACTTACTTGGGAAGGCAAGAAATGCCTGATACTTCGACGATTTTTTATTGTTTCGAGTACAAGGTTCATCTTCATCTCTCCTTTCATTGCTAGTAGGAATTTATATTATAGACTAAGAGTATTTCTCACTTGTGTATTAGGGTACAATGACAAATAAGTGCTCAAACGAGAAAGGGGGAAGTAACATGGCAATTGATCTCTCAACTGAGTATATGGGAGTGGAGTTAAAGAACCCGGTTATCGTAGGAGCCAGCGGCATTACATCGAACCTTGAAACTATTCGTAAAGCTGAAGAAGCAGGCGCGGGAGGCATAGTGATCAAATCGCTTTTTGAGGAGCAAATCGCTCTTGAATCTTTGGCTCTCGAACATGAATTAACTGACGATGACGAACGACACGCAGAGATGATTGCTCTTCATCCCGGAATAGCACATGCTGGTCCAGAAGAACATATTATGTGGGTAAATAAAATTATCAAAGATGCCCATGTCCCTGTTTTTGCGAGTTTGAACGCAGGAACGAAAAGTGTTTGGGTTGAATGGGCAGAGAAATTAAGCAAGACGGGAGTCCAGGGGCTGGAACTCAACCTTTACGCTATGCCTATAGATAAAAATATGAGTGGTTCACAGATCGAAAACGAGCAGCTAGCCACTGTTCAAGAAGTTTTGCGGGTGGTATCTATTCCTGTGTCTGTAAAATTAAGCCCTTTCTACACCAATCCGCTTCACTTTGTTTCAATGCTTGATCAGATGGGAACAAAGGGATATGTACTTTTCAATAATTTTATCAATCCAGATATAAATCCTGAAGAAGAAAAAGAAGAGAGAACTATTGTTATGAGTCATGAGAGAGACTCTCTTTTGCCACTTCGTTTCATCGCCCTTCTTTTTGGAACAGTCAATGGCAGCCTTTGCGCAAATAGGGGGATTTTTACAGGAGAAGATGTAGCTAAAATGCTACTTGCTGGTGCTGATTGTGTGCAGGTTGTCAGTGCTCTCTATAAGAACGGTATTGAATCAATACATACAATGGTCAATGATGTTGAACGCTGGATGGGGAAACATGGATATGGAGTTTTGGATGAGTGCAGGGGGGTATTAAGCAAGATGAGAGCGAAAGATCCATATTCATGGGAGCGGGCCCAGTACGTTGATATTTTAATGCGTAACGAGTCTCCATTTTTAGCTCGTCCAGATATTTAATAAGATAAAAAAGAAGGGGGAGCCTCTATTTTCAAGCTCTCCCTTTCATGCTTACGCTTTATATGCTTCAGTGCTAAGATATTTGTCACCTCGGTCACAGGCAATTGTAACGACTATATCGTCAGGACCGAATTTTTTTGCAGTCTGAATGGCAGCCCAGACGTTTGCTCCTGTAGAAATTCCGCAGAAAAGCCCAACATGATGAGCAAGCCAGCGAGTTGTTTCCAATGCTGCCTGGTCTTCTACTGTCGTTACGTGCGTTAGTATCTCTTTTTTGAGTGTTTTGGGAATAAATCCTGCCCCTATCCCCTGAATTTTATGTGCCCCGGCCTTTCCTCCGCTGAGAATAGGACTCCCTGAAGGTTCAACTCCGATAATTTGCAGTGCAGGGTAAACAGCTTTTAGTATCGTTCCTGTTCCGGTAATAGTTCCTCCCGAACCGATGCCGGCGACGAAGGCCGCAATCGACTTTCCCTTCATTTCCGAAAGAATCTCTGGTGCGGTCGTGACACTGTGAGCCCATGGATTCCCAGGATTACTGAATTGGTCGGGCATGTACGCTCCCGGAGTCTCAGTGAGAATGCGTTGGGCCAGGGCGATGGCACCTTTCATTCCTTCTGAAGCAGGAGAGAGATAAAGTTCTGCTCCATAGGCAGCCAAAACAGAACGACGTTCCTGTGACATGGATTCGGGCATTGTCAAAATAACTTTGAGGCCGAGGGCCTGGCCAAGCATGGCTAAGGCGATACCTGTGTTACCTGATGTGGGTTCGACAATAACCGTATTGTCATGAAGAAGTCCTCTCTCTTCTGCATAACGAAGCATTCCCCAGGCAGCTCTGTCTTTTACCGAGCCACCGATATTTGTACCTTCTAATTTTATAGCAATAGATGCAGCTTGAGGGTCAGGACGAAGGATAAAAAGAGGCGTATGTCCAATAAGTTGTCTCAAGGCAATTTGATCTGTTTTATAAATCATGTTAAGCAACCTCCTCATTTCTGTAATTTTTCAGTGCATCAAGTTCTTTTTCCAATCTGTTGATTCGATCAAGCAATATCTTTATTGAAAGAGGAGTATCATTACTATCCGTTTCTGTATGGCGAACCAATGGAGATGCCGGGATTCCAACTACAGTGGCACCTGCTTTCACATCTTTGACGACGACGGCCCCCGCACCTATTTTTGCTCCTTCTCCAACGGTGATATTACCTAAAAGGCAGGCTCTGGCTCCAATCATTACATTGTCTTCCACTGTTGGATGGCGTTTCCCCTGTTCTTTTCCTGTTCCGCCTAACGTTACGCCATGATAGAGTCTTACGTTATTTCCCACTTCAGCCGTTTCCCCAATGACAATCCCCATACCATGGTCAATAAAAAATCCTTTCCCTATTTTTGCTCCAGGATGAATTTCTATGCCTGTGAGCCATCGCATAATATGACTGAGCAGTCGTGGAAGAAATGGAATATGAAGGGTTGCATGTAGAAAATGGATGATTCTATGAACTACGATAGCATGAAGGCCAGGATAGCAAAAAATAACCTCAAGCCATCCTGAAACGCCCCCCTTAAATGCAGGGTCATTTCCTGGAACAGCTAAAACATCGGATTTGAGAGTCTCCCAAGCGTTTATTACATATGAAACAAATTTTCTCATTTTTTGATACCTCCGGTAAATAATCTGATTTAGAAAACAGGCATATGGACAATCAGATTCCATTGGCATCACTTCCTTTCTTAAAAAAAGCGGGCTTGTCATATTTGACAAGCCCGCTGATCTCGATTTTCTATTCTTATTATTAGAGAGCGCTTTATTTTGGCTACAACGGGCTATATACCCACCGCAGCCTGATGTTTTACGCTACGGGGAGACAGTTAGTTTCTTCTCCCACAACAACAAAAATTAAAAGTAGCATTAAAAACCAATAGTATCGCTCCCTTCAGATAGCCTACTATACGAAAGCCTAGCGTATCTGTCAAGAAATTTTTAGTCGATTTGTTTACATATAGCTTCTGTTACTGAAAAAGTTGTTCCATTCCCTCCAAATTCCATAGGGAGATTTCGCGAGTCTGCTTTTTCTAAGAAAGAGCAGACAGCTCTTTCAACAGAATGTGCAGCTTCTCTCTCTCCAAGATGTGCAAGCATAAGAGCACCAGAAAGAAGGGCCGCTATGGGGTTGGCTTTTCCCGTTCCGGCAATATCTGGGGCAGATCCATGAATAGGCTCGAACATGGAGAGGCTGTCTCCTATATCTGCACCTGCGGCTACGCCAAGGCCGCCTGACAACCCAGCCAGAAGGTCGCTGACTATATCTCCGAACATATTGGGAGCAACAATAACGTTAAAGGCAGAAGGGTTTCGAACAAGGTGATAACACATGGCGTCGACATTCATTATCGATACCTTCATATTGTGTATAGAAGCTTCATCTCTCGTCACTTCTTCCCAAAATCCGTACATTTGAGGAAGGGCATTTGATTTTAAAACAAGAGTTATGCTTGAGTCTCCTCTTCTTTCTGCTTCTTTGCACGCATAGGTTGTAACTCGACGAATGCCAGGTTCAGAGGCTATCCCCATCTGGAAAGCCCCTCGTGTTTTTGTATTGAAATTGCCCGAGATTTGACCTTTAAATGAGTAAAGATTTCGTTGCAATTCAAGTTTTTCTTTTATGTATCCTGTTTCTGTTATTCCTCCAATCCCGACATAAAAGTCTTCAGTATTTTCCCGAACGACTAAGGTGTTAAATTCTTTTCCTGCCTCTATTTGGATGGGAAGAGGAACTTTAGGATATCTTTTTGCCGGGCGAAGATTGACATATTGATCAAAATAGAAGCGAAGTGTAAGCAAAATACCCCGTTCGAGAATTCCCGGCTTTACCCGCGGGTCCCCCACAGCACCTAAGAAAAGAGCATCACATGAAGCCATTTCTTTCAATGCGGAATCCGGAAGTATCTCGTTGGTGCGAAGATAGTAATCAGCCCCAAAGGGATAGTCGATCCATTCAATGGCAAAATTTGATTTAGATGCTGCTGCTTCAAGAACTTTTGATGCTTCATAAATAACTTCAGGCCCTATTCCATCTCCAGGGATTCGCGCCAATGTATATTTTTTAGAGTTCATCTTATTCCCCCCTGACTGAAAGTTGTTTTTGTACATAAGGTATGAGACCACCTTGTTCTATAAGCTCTTGCAAAAATGGAGAAAAGGGAACAACAGAAAAGACCTTTCCCTGAGAAATATTTTCTATCGTTCCTTCTTCTGGTTTGATTATAAGTTCGTCACCGTTTTCGATAGCGGCAACAGCTTCCGGACATTCAAAAATGGGAAGCCCCACATTAATGGCATTTCTGAAAAATATTCGAGCGAAAGACGCAGTAATAACGCAACTACAACCAGCACCTTTTATTGCGAGTGGAGCATGCTCACGAGACGAGCCGCATCCAAAGTTTTCACCTGCCACAATAATGTCTCCACTTGCTACCTTTTTAGAAAATTCGGCATCGATATCTTCCATACAATGGGATCCGAGTTCTGTTTCATTACTTGAAGTGAGATATCGGGCCGGAATGATGACGTCGGTATCAATATTATCTGAAAATGTCCAGGCTTTTCCCTGAAGATTTTGTGCCATACTATTTCCCCTCCAGTGTTGTGAAAAATTCATGAGACGCTACGTTTCTCGGATCTGTAAGTTTTCCCGTAATGGCACTTGCAGCAGCCACTAACGGACTGGCCAGTATAAGCTCACTTTGGGAATGCCCCATTCGACCTACAAAGTTTCGATTGCTTGTAGAAACGCACCGTTCTCCCGCTGCCAGAATTCCCATATGGCCCCCAAGGCATGGTCCGCATGTAGGCGTACAGACAACGGCTCCCGCATTGGCGAAAATTTGAATGTATCCCTTTTCAAGAGCGCGATTATAAACTTCATATGATGCGGGGATGACAATGCATCGAAGATTCTCTGCTACCTTTTTCCCCTTCATGAGAAGAGCTGCCATCTCTATATCTCTGAACCTCCCATTTGTGCAAGATCCAATGAAAACCTGATGAATATCGAGAGGATGGCACGATGAAACCGAGGTTACATTATCAGGAGAGTGGGGAAGGGCAACGACTGGCTCCATGTGAGTTACATCAATAGTTTCTCTGCGAGTATAGGCGGCGTTTATATCGGGATATATGGGAATAAAGGTTCGCTTGGCCCGTTTCGAGGCGTATTCAAGTGTCATTTCATCAGGAACAAAGATGCCGACCTTTGCTCCTGCCTCAACAGCCATATTTGAGATGGTGAAACGATCGTCCATGGGAAGATTTTCAACGGCTTCCCCTCCGAATTCAAGTGCCATGTAACGGGCTCCCTGAACGCCTATTTGGCCTAAGAGAGAGAGAATCATATCTTTCCCGGTGATCCAGCCCGGTCTTTCCCCTACAAAGTCAACTCTTAATGTCTGAGGAACTTTCAACCATGTTTCGCCCAACGCCCATACGGCTGCAAGATCCGAACTTCCCATTCCGGTTGAAAGGGCTCCCAAAGCTCCACCGGTGCACGTATGACTATCCGCGCCAGTTACAATATCTCCAGGGAGAATATATCCTTGTTCAGGAAGAAATGCGTGTTCTATTCCTACTCGTCCTACTTCCCAGTAGAGCATATTCTGTGATTTTGCAAATTCTTTTCCCCTTTTGGTCTGTTCTGCTGATGCAATGTCGCGATTTGGTGTAAAGTGATCGGGTAACACGGCACATCTTTGAGGATCAAAGACGTGCCGTGCTCCCATTTTGCGAAAAGAGTTTACGGCAGGAGGCGTAGTAATATCATTAGCAAAAGCAAAGTCTACGCGAACCTTGCAGATCTCTCCTTCCCTGGCGGATTCCTTACTATGTGCTGCGATAATAGAGCTAACCAACGTTCTTGCCATAGAGACACACTCCTTTAATTTTTGGGGTAACCAGATATGAAGCGTCTACTGGGCCCTTGCCAAAAGATTGCTCGTAATCATTGCCTCCAGATCGTCTGACGTTACAATTTCTTTACGATCGCAGAGTTCTTTGAAAAGGGTCATTGTTTCGGTAAGGCGGTCTTCTGAAATAGAGAAACCCAGCTCTTCTATTTGTTTTCTGAAAGCATGCTTCCCAGAGTGTTTCCCCAAAACAAGTCGGCTTCCAGGGGCTCCTACATCCTCGGGGTTCATAATTTCATAGGTGGCTTTATTACAAAGAACGCCATGTTGATGAATTCCCGCTTCATGGGCAAAGGCGTTAGCGCCTACAATGGCTTTATTGGGAGGAACCGCAAACCCCGTCATTCGAGAGACAAGTGAACTCAACGTATAAAGACAAGTCGTATCGAGATTTGTTTCGTATTGAAAGCAGTCTTTTCTCGTTTTGAGGGCCATAACAACTTCTTCAAGAGACGTATTGCCAGCTCGTTCTCCAATACCGTTTATTGTGCATTCAACCTGTCTGGCACCGGCACGTATAGCTGAGAGAGAATTTGCTACTGCCAATCCAAGATCGTTGTGACAATGAACAGACCACGTTACATTGTTTAGCCCTGATGCCTTGATAACAGTTTTAATGAACCCTGCAAATTCATGGGGTACAGCGTATCCTACTGTATCTGGAATGTTTAAAGTGGTTGCTCCGCACCGAGCAGCGGTACGAAAGACTTCAGCTAAGAAGGATGGATCTGAACGACTTGCATCTTCTGCAGAAAATTCGACACTCTCCACGAGACTTCTTGCAAAGGTTACTCCTTTTTCTACTTCAGCAAGTACCTCCTGGGGAGTCATTTTGAGCTTGTACTCCATATGAATAGGACTTGTTGCAATAAACGTGTGAATCATCGGATGGGCTGCGCTTTTTAAAGCTTCATAAGCGGTACCGATATCGTGACGTTTTGTTCTGGCAAGGCCAGCTATCGTTGTTCCGGAAACGTTATCAGCGATACGTTTTACAGCTTCAAAATCTCCGTGAGAGGCTGCAGGAAATCCAGCTTCAATAATATCAACCTTCATTTTTGCAAGTTGAGTTGCTATCTGAAGTTTTTCTTCTTTATTGAGATTGATTCCAGCTGCCTGTTCTCCATCTCTGAGAGTAGTGTCGAAAATGCGAATCGTTTCATTGGTGTCCATTGTTCTCTCTCCCTTCTTTTTTCTGTAGAAGTAAAAAAGCATAAAAAAAGCCGGGACCCCTTTTTCAGAGGTCCCGGCCTGAGTTTGCCAGAAAACAGCTACAAGGCTGCTGGCGTTCCAGACAGGAACCAGCAACCGAGGAGGAGGAGAGACAAAGAAGAAATGGCAGTTAAGTTATTCATGTAACCTATTTTCACGGTAAAGTCTCCTCCTTTTTTAATTTCGTTCAAAATAAGAATGGGGTTATTTTATGAATAACTACCCCGTCTTGTCAATATACGAATTCAGAATTTCCAAATTCTTTCGAGTTTATTTACTTGTCTTTTGTATAAGAAGCCCCTTGAGATAGTTAGTTTCGGGAATTTCAAGAGCGATAGGATGATCTTCAGGTTGATGCCCTTCACGAACAATCCGAAAAGTACTTTTAGTGTCAAAAGCGGCATCACTAAGCACATCTATAAGCATTTGCCGACTAAAAGCATGACTACAGCAAAGATACAAAAGAATTCCTTCAGAACGGAGAAGCCGATAGGCCCGAAGGGCTAACTCTTTATAGCCTCGTCTGGCAGATTCTATCTGTGCTTTCCCTGGAGAAAAGGGCGGCGGATCCATAATAATTATGTCAAACGTCTTTTTTTCCGCTTCCAGCGCTCGCAGTTCATCGAAAGCGTTTCCATGATGGAAATGAACGTTTTCAGAAGAAAGTCCGTTTAAAGAGATATTTTCTTCGTAAACAGATAAAGCTTCTTGCGATTGCTCAATAGCTGTTATGGAGCGGGCTCCCCAGTGGAGAGCGTGTAGCCCAAAGTGCCCCTGAAAGGAAAAGCAATCAAGAACATCAGCACGAGGGCAAACTTCTTTAAAAAGGTTAGGCAGGTTTCGAACATCAAGATATATTCCTGTCTTTTGGCCAGCAAGGGGGTAGACGCGTTCTTGCATTTCATAAAAAGGAATATCAACGCTATCCCCTTCAGGTAAAGTTCCCCATAGAAGCCGATTTTCGCGTGGAATACCTTCTTGTTCCAGATAACGAACATCATTGCGAAGCACAATAGCGTTAAGGGGAAGAAGTTCAAGAAGCGTGCCGATGATCATCTCTCGATTTCTATACCATCCTGCAGATAGAAGTTGCATGCAGGCTACCGAACCGTATATATCTATAATTAAGCCCGGTAAACCATCAGATTCACTGTGAACAAGACGGAAAGCACTAGCTTGAGGAAGCCAGCGTTTTCTAGATGCGAGACTCGTGACCAAGCGTTCTCGAAGCAATGCGTGAAGTTCTGGTTTCTCTGTGTCAAAAGAAAGAACGCGAATACAAAGTGCTCCAGCCCCCCAGAACCCCCATCCTTCAATTTTCCCGCGGTTATTATAAAGAGAAATAAAATCGCCAGGTTCGGCTTGTGGAAAAGTTGCAAGATGACCTTTAAAAATCCATGGGTGCCTTTTGTGCAGACGGTCAAGGCCTTTGCGATTAAGAATAGCGCCTTTAATTTTACTCATACATATTCACCAACTTAAGCGGGGGTATCAGATGATAACCCCCGCTAAATCTTTACGTTTTTTACATTTTAAATTATAGACGATTTCCTGGGCGATACCGTTGAAGTTTCGATAAATTTCTAGAAACTCTTGCCCAATAAACAGAAGACGGGCCGCCATAATAACGTCCCAAAGCTTTTTCTGGTGATCCATAGGCTCTCAGATATCTTGAAATCAAAAGACAGCCAGCAGCGATCCCCTTTTCAGGCGTGTAGAGTTCCTCTTCACTGCGAATGCCATTGGCCCGCAATAAATTCTCATGAACTCTCCATGTGACTTGCATAACACCAGCAGCACCGTGGGAACTTCGCGCGTTGGGATTGAAATGACTTTCCGTATTTGCTACCGCTACTACAAGATCAAGAGGAGCTCCATATTTGATGGAATACCTCAAAAAGGCAGCGGCTTGTCGTGCTGCAATATCTCTCGAAATGGCCGGATTTTGTTTCTGAATGAAACGGGTAAGCATGCTCATTGTTTCTACAGAATCCTGAATGGTTTCTGAAAGGGTAAAAAGTGGATTTGTATACGTTAATGTAACATCTGAAAAACGATTCGTTACAAAACGACCTATCTGGTAAAACGAAGCGACAGCAGGCTCTGAACTCCAATCGTGAAGTTGAATTTTCTGAGACTGTATCGTTCCTCTCCTGTTTCGTGGAGAGGCATGAATATAGCGACTTCCTGCAGTAAAGGCTAATAGCCCGGCCATGGAGAGTAGTAAAACAGTGAGGATACTACGTCGAATACCTTTCCTCATACTGTTTCCCTCCTTTCAAAGTGCAGAAAAAATTAAAAGCCTTTCACAGACTAGCTATGAAAGGCAATAAGAAATTATATCGATAGGGAAGAGATGTGCAACTTTTGTAGCGCTTTATTAAGAAAAGAAAATAGATTATCGTAAAAATAAAGAGTTTTGTTTTGGGAGAATACTAAAATTAGTCTGAAAAAAACGGTCAAATGGTGTAAAATATATAGAGAAAAAAAGAACAAAGTCTAGAGGGGAAAACCAGACTTTAAAGAAAAAAAGTACAAATTATAAAAGTATAACGTATGTAGTATAATTTATACACTTTGTGCGAGCACGTAGCATTTTGCAGATGAAAGGGTATTAGGAGGCAGTACTTACAATGAAGCTTTTAACATTTAGAGGTGGGGTCCATCCTCCCGATAACAAACATTGGACATCGGATCAACCGGTAGAAATAGTATTACCAAAGGGAGACCTTGTCTACCCTATGGGGCAACATATAGGAGCTCCGTGTGTTCCTGCTGTGAAAAAAGGAGACAGAGTTCTCGTTGGGCAAAAAATAGGAGAGCCGCAGGGGCCCGTATCAGCAGCTATTTACGCCAGTGTTTCTGGAACTGTTAAAAACGTAACGGCTATGCCTACTCCTTCTGGAATTGATATGCTCTCAGTTATTGTTGAGAATGACGGTCTTTACGAAGAGATAGAGCCGTTGAACTGTCGGTCTTTTGAGAATTTAACGGCTTCGGAGTTGCGAGATATCATACGTGATGCTGGTATTGTCGGTATGGGAGGCGCTTGTTTCCCTGCCTGTATTAAGCTTACACCGCCTGCCGAATGTGTTATTGATCATGTTATTGTGAATGCAGCCGAGTGTGAACCATATCTCACTTCTGACTATCGTCTTATGCTTGAGGAAGCAGAGGCTATTGCAGAGGGAGCCAAGATCTTACTTCAGATTTTCCCGAAAGCTCATCTTCATATAGCAATAGAAGATAACAAACCACTGGCTATAGAGAAGATGAAAAAGGCTGTTCAGGGCATAGAAAATGTAACGGTGAATGTTCTGAAGACCAAATATCCCCAAGGTGGAGAGAAACAGCTCATATTTGCGGTTACAGGGCGAGAAGTTCCCTCTGGGAAACTTCCTGCTGATGCGGGGTGTGTGGTCAGCAATGCGTACACTGTCTACGAGATCCGTAATGCCGTTGTAACAGGGAGAACCTCTCTTTCTCGAATCGTAACGGTTTCAGGAGATGCAGTTGCTACACCTAAAAATATGAAAGTACGTTTAGGAACATCTTTCCGTGAACTTATAGAGGCTGCAGGTGGTTTTGTAACTCCGCCCGTTAAGGTCTTAGCCGGTGGCCCTATGATGGGCATGTCGGTAAATAGCCTTGATGTTCCAGTTATTAAGGGTACGTCTGGCATTATTGCTCTCTCTGATAAAGCTGTTCATCTGTATGATGAATATCCATGTATTCGTTGTGGACGATGTGTAGAAGCTTGTCCCATGGGGCTTCTTCCCTTTAAACTCAATGCTCTCTCTCTCAAGAATGATTACATGGGATTTAAGGGAAATGGCGGAATGAACTGTATAGAGTGTGGATCATGCTCTTTTATGTGCCCCTCTAAGAGGCATTTGGTGCAATCGTGCCGAGAGGCGAAACGATCCGTCATCGCAGCGATGAAGAGAAAGGGGTAACGTAAAGGATGTCTGAAAAGAAATTGATTGTATCATCATCTCCCCATCTCCGCTCGCACACAACTGTACAGACAGTTATGGGAGATGTGCTTATCGCTCTTGTGCCTGCTATGATAGCGGCCTTTTATTTTTTTGGTCTTCAGGCGGTAATGGTTGTTGCTGTATGCGTTCTTTCTTGTGTTCTTTCTGAGGCTCTTTGCCAAAAAGCTATGAACCGTACGTCGACGATAAAAGATCTTAGTGCAGTTGTTACCGGCTTGCTTTTAGCTTTTAACCTTCCTCCTACAGTGCCCCTTTGGCTTGCGGCTGTTGGGGGAGTCTTTGCCATAATAGTGGTGAAGCAGTTTTTTGGAGGAATTGGACAGAATATAGTGAACCCAGCTCTTGCTGCTCGGGCTGTTCTTTTGGCGTCATGGCCAGTTTCTATGACAACGTGGACCATTGATGGGGTTTCTACGGCTACGCCTCTTGCTCTTCTAAAAGAGGGGACGCTGTCATCTCTTCCCTCTTTGACCGATGTTTTTATCGGCCATGTTGGAGGATGCATAGGGGAAACATCGGCTTTGGCCCTGCTTTTGGGAGGCGCCTATCTTCTCTTCAGAAAGGTAATAAGCTGGCATATTCCCGTAGTCTATATTGCTACTGTATTTGTTCTTACAGCCATTTTGGGACGCGATGGTTTTATGTCTGCAAATCCATTGTACGAAATTTTTCTTGGCGGACTTATGTTGGGTGCCTTTTTTATGGCTACCGATTATACGACGTCACCTATGACTAAACAGGGACAAGTCATCTTTGCTTTAGGGTGTGGGGTTTTAACAACATTGATACGTTTATATGGAGGGTACGCGGAAGGCGTATCGTACTCCATTCTTATTATGAATCTTTTTGTTCCGCTTATTGATAGAGTAACAGTTCCGCGGATTTTCGGAGAGGTGAGATAGGTGAAGAAAATTTACAAGCTTGGAGCCACTCTCTTTCTCATAACGGCGGTAGCGGGACTTCTTCTTGGCTGGGTTCATGCTGTTACCGAGGAACCTATTGCCCGTCTTCTTGAAAAAGAGAAGATTGAAGCTATGAAAGCAACTCTTCCTGTAGCGCAGGAATTTAAATTGTTGAATGCGGATCTTACTTCCAGCGGCATTATTCGCGAAGTTAACGAAGGATATAACAATGGAAACATTGTTGGATACAATATCAAAGTTGCCCCTAAAGGATATGGCGGAGTTATTGAAATGATGGTGGGTATCTCAATAGATGGAACGTTACGGGGTATTCAGATTCTTTTTCATAGCGAAACTCCGGGTTTGGGTGCAGAAGCGGGGAAACCTGCCTTTTCAAATCAGTTTTCCGATCGCCATGTTGATGCTCTCTCTGTTGTAAAGGGAGAGAATTCAAATGAAAATGAAATACAGGCAATGACTGGTGCCACTATTACATCCAGGGCCGTAACAGATGGAGTCAATCAGGCCTTGCGCTTTTTCCACTCCAGTCTGAAAGGAGAAGGAGCATAGTGGGTATGATCATAGAGAGACTCAAAAATGGAATTATAAAAAACAACCCTACTTTTGTGCAAGTTATTGGTATGTGCCCTACTCTTGCCGTAACGACAAGTGCTGAAAACGGTCTGGGCATGGGGCTCGCTGCCACAGTAGTTCTGATGGGGTCGAATGTTGTTATTTCAGCATTGAAGCGACTTATTCCCGATGAAATCAGAATACCGGCGTTCATCATTATCATCGCCACTTTTGTGACTTTAATTCAATTTTTTATGCAGGCCTTTCTTCCTGCCCTCAACAAGGCGTTGGGAATATTTATTCCTTTGATCGTCGTTAATTGCATTATATTGGGTCGTGCAGAGGCCTATGCTTCTAAAAACAGCGTTCTACCTTCTCTTTTCGATGCAATTGGTATGGGCTTGGGTTTTACCCTTGCGTTGGTAGTTTTGGGGTCTATTAGAGAGCTCTTGGGTACAGGAACTGTTTTTGGCATGTCTCTTCTTCCTGCAACCTATAATCCAGCCCTCATCATGATATTGGCTCCTGGCGGCTTTTTGACTCTCGGTATGCTTATGGCTCTTATTAATTTCATTAACATGAAAAGAAAGAAAGAAAACGAGAGAATAAGCCGTTATGCCGATGCATAAAGTGTTTTAAAAAGGAGACTTGTGATGAGCTTTTTTGCCATATTTATTGATGCTCTTTTAGTGCATAATATCGTTCTCTCAAGGTTTTTGGGTATCTGTCCTTTCCTTGGAGTTTCGAGCAAAGTCGGCACAGCTGTAGGAATGGGACTTGCCGTAGTCTTTGTTATATTTCTTTCTTCTATTATGACATGGCTGGTATATAACTTGGTGCTTGTTCCACTTGACATAACATATCTTTCTACACTGGCCTTTATTTTGGTTATTGCAGCTTTAGTTCAGTTCGTAGAGATGGTGGTTCGAAAGAAGTGGGAATCTCTCTATTGGGCCCTTGGTATTTACCTTCCTCTCATTACGACAAACTGTGCTGTTTTAGGTGTTGCCGTTATCAATATGAATGAAAATTACACCCTGCTTCAGGCGATAGTTCACTCTCTTGGCGCTTCTTTGGGCTTTTTGCTTGCTATCGTTCTTATGGCGGGATTGCGAGAAAGGCTTCAGGAGAATACAAATATGCCAAAAGCGCTGCAGGGATTGCCCATCAGTCTTATTACAGCAGCCTTAATGTCGATAGCGTTTTTAGGCTTTAGTGGATTGATTTCGTAGGAGGGAATGGAAATGGTTGAATCACTTGTCTATCCTGCGTTAAGCCTCGGTGGTTTAGGTTTGTTCTTCGGCTTGCTTTTGGGGTTTGCAGCTAAAAAATTTGCCGTGAAAATTGACCCGCGAGTAGCGAAGATTCGAGAGGCTCTGCCAGGGGCTAACTGTGGTGGTTGCGGTTACGCCGGATGTGACGCATATGCATCAGCCGTTGTTTCCGGAGAAGCGAGTCCTGCAAAGTGTACTGCTGGAGGGGCTGAAGTTGCTCAGAAAATAGCTGCTATTCTTGGTGTTGAAGTAGGGCATTTTGTACGGAAGGTTGCCTTTGTAAAGTGTGCAGGATCTAAGGAAAAGGCGAAAGAAATCTCTCTTTACGAAGGAGTATTGGATTGTAGAAAAGCAACAATTGTTCCCGGTGGAGGAACAAAGGCGTGTAAGAATGGTTGTTTAGGTTTTGGAAGTTGTGTTGCTGCTTGTGCTTTTGATGCCATATACATGGAAAATGGAGTCGCTAAAGTCGATGAAAGACTTTGCACAGGATGTGGCGCGTGCGCATCGGTTTGTCCCAGAAATGTCATTACTTTGATTCCGGCTACCCAGGACATTCGCGTTATGTGTAATTCGACACAGAAAGGTGTTGGCGTTAAAAACGTCTGCGAGGCAGGGTGTATCGGTTGTGGACTTTGTGCCAAGATGTGCCCTTCTCAGGCCATTACAATGAAAGACAATTTGCCGGTAATAAATCCGGATCTATGCACAGGATGTCAGGTTTGTGCCATGAAGTGCCCGGTAGGAGCAATTAGTGTTCCTGTTAATGAGAAAGCGAAACAGATGGCAGGCTAAGCATTTTATCTATATAAAAAAATAAATCCCGGGGGTGTTAAAAAATTCCCGGGATTTTTTTTATTCGGTTTGTAAGGAGCAAAGCAATAAATCCCGTGCAGTAACCCGTAATTGTTCCTGAAACAAGAAGAACGGGCAAGTAAAGAAGAATATGCACATTTTGAATAATAAACATTATGACAATAATTTGCCCGATGTTATGGGTAACAGCACCTGCAATGCTGATATATGGTAATGTAAGAGATTCTCTAAAATGACGATCTAGCTCAATCATGAGCAAGCAACTCAGAAGACCTCCAGTAAAGCTACAAAGAAAAGAGATGGCATTCCCGCTGAAAAAGGCTCCCAACCCTATGCGGAGCAGCGTAACCATTAATGCTTCTTTCCATCCATACAGCTGCAAGGCAATAAGAGTAATTATATTGGCAAGCCCCAGCTTGACTCCCGGAAAAATCATGGGAATCTGTGCCTCTGCAACATGAATGGAAAGAGCGAGGCCAACAAGAAGCCCTATAACAATCATGGTTTTTAATTTCGCTTTTTGCATAAAAACCTCCTCGATTTATTGAGACACTGCATCAGGCCCATTGCTTTGGCCTGTTATAGTGATGCTTAATTTAAAAGGCAAGCAGACCGCTGTCTCCCCAGGTGTCGATATCCATCCCGTTTTGACACATTGTTGATGAGGACAGTTGGCTTCCTTAAATCGAATCTTTCCGGGCTCGATTTGTATAACGCTTCGTTGCGTTCCGTTTTCGACATCCCATTCTTCTGAAGAAGCGTTCTTAAGATCTATTTCGCGAAGAATATGCCCGTTACGCTCTATAACAGCATGTACATCCCTTTTCTCCATGTGGTTTTTATAGAGTAGGGACCCTAGAAAACTTAGAATTGTAAGAAGAAAGACAGTTCCTAAGATAATTTTATTGCCCTTTTTCATAAGTAAAATCCTTATTCGTAAGTGTAAAAATTTTCTCTATGCCAGGTGTCCCGTATACTTTTTTCTCTTTGGTCACCATAATGGCTTCAATGTCTTCAAAAGATTGAACTAACTTCAAACCCTTTTCCCTGCCTAATACAAAGAGGGCAGTAGAGAGAGCATCTCCATCTATAGATTTTTTAGAAATAACTGTAACGCTAAGCAAATCTGTTTCTGCCGGGTACCCCTTTCGCGGATCGAAAATGTGGTGATATCGCTTCCCATCCTTTTCAAAAAAACGCTCGTAATTTCCAGATGTTACCACTGAGAGGTCAGAAACATGTAAAATTCCCAAATATGATCCCCGAGGTTCCAAAGGATTTTGTACCCCTACATTCCATAGAGAACCATCAGGTTTTCTTCCCAAAACAAAAATATTTCCTCCTAAATCGATCAAAGCGCTTTTTATGCCTTCTTTTTTAAGAATAGCAACAACCTCGTCTGCTGCATACCCCTTGGCGATTCCTCCTAAATCAAGGTGTTGCCCGGAACGTGGAAGACGAATGCTCATATTTTTTTTATCTAGCTGAACCTCTTTATAGTTTATAAGGGAAACAGCGTGAGCAATCTCCTCTTCTGAAGGAAGACGCTCTTCCGGCGTTCCAATACCCCAAAGATCAACTAACCCACCAATAGTTGGATCGAAGGTGCCAGAACTTCTATAAGCATAATCAATGGCCTTTTCGACAACATAGAACGTATCTTCGTGAACAGATATAAATGGTGAGTCAGAGGAGATATTAACATTATAAATATCTGAATTAGTGTCGTGTGTCGACATATGACCTTCAATATCGTGAATGCGTGACAAGCTCTTTTCGAGAGCTTGATTTGCTTCTTTTCCCCATATTTGAAAGTGAAGAATGGTACCTAGAGCGTAGCTTGTTTGTTCTAAAGAACGTGGAGTATTGGCTGACCTCGTAAAAAAGATGGCAAGTAAAAACATTATGCCAAGAGTGATTGTCCAAAAAACTTTTTTCAAAATCTGCACCTCTATTGTCTCTGATTTCTTGTGCTCTTTATTGTACGTGGATCAGAAGAATATGGCTACCACATAACAAAAAACTTCTAAAAGCCCCTCTATCACCTTCCTAGCAAAACATAACTTTTTAAAATAAATGTTATCTCTTTCGAAAAATAATTAATTAAAAGGCATTATAGAGCTTACTTTTAGTAATTATTTATATTACAAATAATAATCATACTGATTTATATATAATTGTATGTAAATAAACATATTTTTATATTTAAACTTTTCCCTTTCTCGTTGACTTTGTTATTGTGATAGCATACACTAAGTCTAGAAAAGGTTTACATTCTTTATACAATATACGCATAGGGAGGTAGTTGCCGTGGAAGTAATTGATGTTGTAAGAGGTATCAATAATATTCTGTGGAGTTACGTTCTTATTTTCCTTCTTTGCGGAACTGGTATTTATTTTACTTTTCGCCTTAATTTTGTTCAGATACGCAAATTTGGAGCTGTTTGCAGAAATGCTTTTGGTGGTTTAACTCTTTTCGGAGAAAGAGCTGGAAAAGAGGGAATGTCCTCTTTTCAATCTTTGGCGACAGCTATTGCTGCACAAGTTGGAACGGGAAATCTTGCTGGAGCTGCCACCGCCATTGCTTCTGGAGGACCAGGGGCTATATTCTGGATGTGGATTAGTGCCTTCTTTGGCATGAGCACTATCTTCTCAGAGGCTGTTCTTGCTCAAACATATAAAGAGAAAGATGTTGACGGTCAGATTGTTGGAGGTCCTGCCTATTACATTAGCCGAGGTTTTGGAAGTAAGGGATTAGCTGTTTTCTTCGCTATTGCAATTATTATTGCTCTTGGTTTTATCGGAAATATGGTTCAGTCAAACTCTATAAGCGATGCTTTCCAGACGGCTTTTAACCTTCCTGCTCTCTATGTAGGAATTGCAATTGCAATTTTAGCGGGACTCATATTTTTTGGCGGAATCAGCCGTATTGCTTCTTTTACAGAGAAGGCTGTTCCTATTATGGCTCTTATGTATCTTATTGGCGGTGTTATTGTTCTTGTAATGAATGCCGATGCTATCCTTCCAGCCATAAAGATGATTTTTTATGGAGCTTTTAACCCGAAAGCTGCAACAGGGGGCATTATTGGTGTCGGTGTAAAAGAGGCAGTTCGTTACGGTGTTGCACGTGGGCTCTTCTCCAATGAAGCTGGTATGGGATCTACGCCTCATGCTCACGCTGTTGCTAAGGTAAATCACCCTGCACAACAGGGATTAGTTGCCATTATGGGCGTGTTTATCGATACATTTATCGTTCTTAACATTACTGCTTTTGTCATTCTTACTACAGGTGTTCTTGACGGGAAGACGACAGGTATAGCTTTAACTCAGGCTGGTTTTACTCAAGCTTTCGGAGGATTTGGAAATGCTTTTGTAGCTATTTGCTTACTTTTCTTTGCCTTCTCAACTATCATCGGTTGGTACTTCTTCGGAGAAGCGAATATCCGTTACTTGTTTGGAATCAAGGGATTAACTCCTTACCGAATTCTCGTCATGATTTTCATTGTTATCGGATCAACTATGAAAGTAGATCTTGTCTGGGAGCTTGCTGATACCTTTAACGGCTTAATGGTTATCCCCAACCTTATTGCTGTTCTTGGTCTAGCTAAAGTCGTATCTAAAGCTCTCGATGACTATGATAACGACGGAATGCTGAAGAGTAGTAAGTAGAGCCAATCAGTTCCCCTTTCCCACAAAAAACGGGGCGGTTTTTAAACCGCCCCGTTCCTCATTAATTGCGTTATTGAGTTACATTTCCTAAATGCTGAAGTATTGATTCTACGCGTTGCATCATCTCTCCGTACTGGTTCCAATTCCCTTCACGAAGAGCATCTTGTGCTTTGCTCCACGCGTCTTGTGCTTGTTGTACCAATTCTTTTATGTTCCCATCATAAGATGGAATAACGCTTTTTTCTTCTTTTTCCCCTTCAGGCGTTGTTGGTACTCGCAGCGAAGGCAGTGTTGTTGGTTTCCCCAGCAGCTTTTCCAGAGCATTGTCGAGTCGTTCATCCCAAACAACCCGACCTCCTGTGGATACGATAACTCTCTTTAACTCTGGAAGATCACTATTTTCAGCCTTTAAGTAAAGAGGCTGCACGTATAAAACAGCATCTTCTATGGGGATAACCATAATATTACCTTTGATTACGTCAGAACCCCTTTGACTCCAGAGTGAAAGCTGCGCGGAAATTTCAGGATGCTGGTTTGTCAGAGCTTCCACCTGAGCTGGACCGTAGATTAACTTTTGTTTGGGGAAGGTGTAGACAAGAACTTCTCCATAAGAATCGCCATCACACCGTCCTGCCATCCAGGCGATCATATTATCTCGCCCAATAGGCATAAAGGGCGTAATGAGTGCAAATTCTGCAGGATGAGTATCCTCAAGTTTCATTATCATGTAGTGGGCAGCTAATTGCTCTGTGCCTTCGCTTCCCCTATAGGTTTGCCATACGTCTTCCTTATTGTAGAAAGTATTAGGATCAAGCATATGGTAGGTTTTAAGAATCTCGCTTTGTACTGAAAAAATATCCTTCGGATAGCGGATATGCTCTCTTAAATTCGGAGACATTTCTTCCATAGGCTTGAAAAGAGACGGAAATATCTTATCCCATGTCTGAATAAGCGGATCTGCTTTATCTGCAATGAAGAACTGCACAGTTCCATCATAGGCATCTACCGTTGCTTTTACGCTGTTTCTAATGT
Source organism: Aminobacterium sp. (assembly GCF_034926885.1). NCBI lineage: Bacteria > Thermotogati > Synergistota > Synergistia > Synergistales > Aminobacteriaceae > Aminobacterium > Aminobacterium sp. Next base: position 3,129 of record NZ_JAYFQR010000015.1, on the reverse strand, counting down.
AATTAATTCTGAAGTATCCCTTTCTGCTACCGGCAGAGACTGAAATAGGCTCGGAATAAGGATACCGATCAGAAATTGTATAGGCATCTTGAATCCACACAAGGCGTCCATTATGAATAACGAGATATGGATCTGAATCGTAGAGTAAGAACGGAGCGAGCCTGTGTAATCGTTGCTGAACATTTCGGTACAGAAGAATGCGACTTTCAGGGGTGAAAAATGTTGTAAATAAAATTTTCGAGTCGCCGTACTTCATTGCAAAAAGCATTCTTCTGAAGAAAGAACCGATTGAAACGCCACCAGTTCCTTCATATGTTGTTCGTGCGTTGGAATTACCCATGGGATAATCGAATTCCTTCTCCGTTGTGTTAACGAAAACGTAGGAATCTGGTTTTTCCCCATAGTAAATTTGCGGTCTCTCAAGTTCTACAGGAATATGAATTCGAGGAGGAAGGTTCTCAATCCACAGAATAGGAAGTCCGCTGGAGCTTACTTCATTAACGGGATTCATAACGAGCCCGTATCCATGAGTAAATTCTACGTGTTGGTTGACCCACGTTGGATTTTGTAGCCGTTTGAGGTCGAGTTCACGAGCAGCTATCATTACTTGGCGATACTGCCCATTAAAGCGATAGCGGTCTATGTCTACGTCGATGAAATCGTAGTATGAGCGGATTTCTTGCAACTGCTTAAAACTTCTGAGAAGGGGTCTGGAATCCCATAAACGAACATTCTGCATCGTTCCCTTGTTCATTTCTAACTTTTCCCACGTAACCTCAGATTCCGGAAGCATAGAGACAGTCTTAACTTTCTTCAAATCATAGGCTTGCAAGGTAGCTTCAATGTTATGTTCGATATACGGACGCTCTTTATCGAATTCATTGGGCTCTACAACATATTTTTGAATAATCCCGGGGTAAATTCCTCGTAAGATAACTGAAGCTAAAACTAAAAAACCAAGGGTTATAGCTGAAAATTTCCATGTGCTTTTATATATTCCCACAATAAGAAGCACAGAGACGAGAAGAGTGAGTCCCGTCATTAAATTAAGAGCAAGCAAATCGGCATGAATATCAGTGTAACTGGCTCCAAATGCAACTCCCCGGGGAGAGTAAAGAAGGTTAAAACGGTCGAGCCAAAATCCAACAGCCCATAGAAGCGCAATGGCTGCTACAAGCAAAGAGAGATGTTTAAAGACAGCCTTTGGAACAGCTCCGCGATGTTCGGCCACTAGAGGTGCAATGACAAAAGCATAGAGCGCTGCTGAACCTATGAGACTTAAAATAAGAATCCCCAATCCCCACTCTTGTGCAAAAGACCAGAAGGGCAAACGATATATATAAAAAGAGATATCTTTGCCGAAGATAGGGTCGATGTTTCCAAAGGGGGCGCTATTGAGAAATCGTAAAATCATATCCCAATGTTTTTGTGTTGACGCGCCATTTATCAGAGCAAAAGCTCCGGCGCCAATTAAGACAGCCGTTGAAGTCAGTTTTTGTGGAATATTTCCAAATGGTGAATCTGGTGGAAGAAGTTTCAGCGTATTATGCCGGGCGATGCGGAAGTTGAAGAAAAGCAACACGAAAGATAAAAGCGTTGCAACTCCAAATAAAATCCACTTTGGAATGAGCATAGTCCAAAAAACAGCTGTTTGGTTTTGGGCATCAAACCAAAGGTAATCAATATAAAAGTTAGCAAGAGAAGGAAACGCCAAAAAAACGAGAACAACACACGCTACAAGTATCCAGAGGAATTTCTTTCCTTTGGGAAAGACTGGAAATTTTATCTCGCGGCGAGATGTTGGTTCTTCATTTTCTCCATTGTTACCAAACCATTTTTCTTCTGGAAATTTATAGAATTTAGTCATGAATCTATTTTAACGGACTTTTTCACGCCGTCAAAAAAGTTTTTATGTAAAGAGTACGTTATAATATATTAAAAAGGTACTGGAGGGAGCGCATGATGGTGGGGGAGTTGAAACTCCAGAGTATCGGTACTATCCGGTCGCCATTTCGAGAAAGAAAGGGAATGCCCATTCAGCCTGTAGGGGCGAGGGGCATTCGTGGCACTGTCGAAGTCTTGCCTGAATTTGAAAAAGGTCTTCAAGATCTTGAAGGTTTCTCCCATATCTATCTTTTATATTGGTTTCATCTTTCAGAAGGTTTCGATTTAACCGTAAAGCCTTTTATGGATTCGGAATATCATGGCGTTTTTGCAACCCGCGCGCCGCGAAGGCCTAACCAAATTGGCCTGTCAGTTGTTCGGTTAGTGGCAATAAAAGGGAATAAGTTGACTGTTGAAGACATTGATATCCTTGATGGAACGCCTCTTTTAGATATTAAACCCTTTGTGCCTGAGTTTGATATTTTCGGCCGGCAATTCCGTGCTGGTTGGCTAGAAAAACAGGCAGTAAGTCCAGAAAATGTGAAGGCGGACGAACGTTTTAGCGGATAGAATAATGTAGTTTTTTATAAAAAAGAGTTACTAAAAGCAAGGGGGGTAGCGTTCAACGCTACCCCCCTTGCTTTTTACATACTAACTATATATCAAAAAGTTTAATTAACATCAAAATATTGACGAATTGAAAAAACATCCATATACTTATAAACATCCAGGAAGAAAAAAGCTATTGAAAATATTGCGGAAGGAATGAAATCTTATGCCTGAAGAAAAAGATATTCATCCAATCCTTCGTTCTTATATCCCTTTAGTAAAGGCTCTTGCAGAAACGCTAGGTCCTGATTATGAGGTAGTGTTGCAAAGTACTAAAGATCCAGAAAACTCGGTTGTAGCTATCGAGAATGGATATGTAACTGGACGAAAAGAGGGTGCTCCCTTAACGGATTTTGCTCTATATATTTTAAAAAAAGCCATTTCAAGAGATTTCAACTACGTTGCGAATTATTTAACGAAAACACAAAGTGGTGAAAAACTCCGCTCAACAACAATTTTTATCCGAGATGAAAATCAAGACATTATTGGATTCCTTTTGTAGATGGGCCAGAGTTTCGTTCCGTTTACTTAGGTAAAGTGAAAGAGATAATGAAAAAGGCGGGCACCTCTCCTTTATACTGGTGTTGCTCAAACAACCAAAATAAAGGATATAGGAGGTAAACCCGCCATGACATC
>NZ_JAYFQR010000017.1:0-141982 GCF_034926885.1 Aminobacterium sp. | reverse complement strand
GATGTCATGGCGGGTTTACCTCCTATATCCTTTATTTTGGTTGTTTGAGCAACACCAGTATAAAGGAGAGGTGCCCGCCTTTTTCATTATCTCTTTCACTTTACCTAAGTAAACGGAACGAAACTCTGGCCCATCTACAATGAAAGTTAGTTTGCCTGTTGACACTTTCAGAATATGCTCTATAATTCTTAAGCTGATGTTTCGATACTTTACAAATGTATCTCTTATCCTGAGAGGTGGAGGGACTGGCCCGATGAAGCCCGGCAACCTGCCAGCAACAAGGTATGGTGCCAATACCTGCAGCTGCATAGCTGGATGATAAGAGAGGAAAGTGTTACTTTTTGTATATGAAAAGAGCTCTTCCTCTTGGGGAATGGGCTCTTTTTTTATTATATCTGTAGTATTGGAGGTTGCTAAATGGCAGACAGAAAGTTTCTGATTACGTCTGAATCCGTAACAGAAGGACACCCTGACAAAGTTGCAGATCAGATTTCCGATGGAATTCTTGATGCAATTTTAGCAGACGACCCTATGGGGCGAGTTGCGTGTGAGACTCTTGTAACAACTGGAATGGTTATGGTTGCAGGAGAAATTAGTACATCCACGTATGTGGATATTCCAAAGTTAGCACGGGATATCGTGAAAGAGATAGGATATACCAGAGCCAAATATGGTTTTGATGGTGATACGTGCGCCGTTCTTACCGCTATAGATGAACAGTCTTCTGACATAGCACAGGGAGTAGATTCAGCTCTCGAGGTTCGTGCTCAGGCAGCACTTGGAGAGGCAGAAGTATCAAAGATCGGAGCAGGTGACCAGGGTATGATGATTGGATATGCCTGTAACGAGACAGAAGAATATCTGCCCATGCCCATCGCTTTGGCCCATCGCCTTGCACGTCGTTTATCTCTGGTTCGTAAAAATGGAACAATACCCTATCTTCGCCCCGATGGAAAAACGCAGGTTACCCTTGAATATGTAGACGGTCAGGCTATTATGGCAGAAACTATTGTTGTATCTGCCCAGCATCATCCTGGTGCAACAGAGACTCAGATTCGAAACGATATTATTGAACACGTTATTGCACCTGTTATACCTGAATATTTAATGAAACCTGAAACACGAATTCTTATCAACCCGACGGGGCGCTTTGTTAAAGGTGGCCCTATGGCGGATACTGGTTTGACTGGCCGAAAAATCATTGTAGATACATACGGCGGCTGGGTTTCTCACGGAGGCGGTGCTTTTTCCGGCAAGGACCCCACAAAAGTGGACCGTTCAGGAGCTTATATGACCAGATATGCGGCGAAGAATGTTGTCGCAGCAGGTTTGGCAGAAAAATGCCTTATTCAGATTGCCTATGCTATTGGAGTAGCTGAGCCTGTCTCGGTTATGGTTGATACATTTGGCACAGGTAAGATTTCTGATGACGCTCTTACCGATCTTGTAGAGAAACATTTTGATTTCAGACCGGCAGCTATTATTCGAGATCTTGACTTGAGGAAACCTCAATATCGTCGTCTTGCCGCTTACGGGCATATGGGACGTATTGATCTTGATCCGATTCCTGCTTGGGAAAAGACAGATCGTGCAGAGGCTTTGGCGAGAGACGCAAAAAATCTGTAATAAAAAATTAGTAATATAGTCTGTAATAGAAACGAGAGGCCAAAATGAATAGGCCTCTCGTTTTTTTATCTACTTTCGTTATTTAGCTTTGAAGGCGTATACTTTCCCGTCCATACTTCCTACAAAGACCATGCCGCCACCTATAGCGGGGGAAGCCAGTATTTCACGTTCAGTTTGATACGACCATAGCTCTTCCCCTTCTGTCGCAGAGAGAGCAACCACTTTTCCTGTTGCTGTTCCTATATAGACGGTTTTGTCGAAAATAGTTGGCGTGGCTTGCATTGCCCCTTCACTACCGTATGTCCAGAGTTTTCGACCTGTTATGGCGTCAATGCAGTAAAGCGTTCCTTTTTGCGTTCCAAAGAAAAGGCGTCCATCTTCTGGTATGGCTGATGTAGTAATGGCAGAATCAGCTGTAAATTTCCACTGAGGGATAATGCCTTTTATTTTGACAGACGAGAGCTTGCCATCCCAGCTTCCAAAATAGATAAACCCTTTCCATGTTGTTGAGGCCGTATCAATAGGGCCTCCCGAACCGCCGCCCCACTGCTTTTTTCCTGTCTTAGGATCTAAAGCATGGAAAAGGCCAGAGTGGTCTCCTATAAAGAGAAGACCTTCGTGGTAAAGGGGAGTGGAACGCAGTTCTCGGCCAGTATCAAACGTCCAGAGAACGGCTCCCGTCTCAGGATTGAAAGCATAGACTCGTCCGTCTGCACTAGCGGCAAAAAGAGAGTCTGCTCCGTAGACAGGTGATCCCCATATGGCGCCAGGTGCTAAATCCGTACCCAGAAGGGTCTGCCACAAAAGGGTTCCAGAGGTCATTTCAATAGCAAAAATTCGGCCATCTGTTCCGCCAACGAAGAGGACTTTTTCATTCATAGCGGGGGCTCCATTAATTGATGTGCCGGCATCATATTGCCATTTTACTTGTCCGTCTTGGGCGTTGAGAGCGTATACTGTGCCTCCCTTATCCCCTATATAGACAACCCCATCTTTGTAGGCGGGGGTGCCAGTGAGGGGCATTCCCGCTTCAAATTGCCATAGAGGTTCTACATACTCGGCAAAACCTGGCTGAATGCTGGCAAACAGAAAAAGTACGGCGAAAAAAAACATGAATATTTTTCTCATTACTCAGCACTCCTTTCAAAAGTATTGGCTATTCTTATTTTAGCGCAGTTCCTCATAAAAGAAGCGAAACCATTTATTTAAGCTTTACTGTATAATATTCGTTTACAGATGTTGAGTAAAGAAGGTCGATATGCCTATGAAAGTTGAGCACCTTATCCTCGCAAGAAAGTGGTTTGAGAATTTTGCTGACAGCTTTGTTTCTTCAGATGGAACTCTCTCGCCGTTGCTTCGTCTCAAAAAAGAGCACAGCTATCGGGTAGAAGCAAATAGCAGTTCTATTGCAACAATGCTTGAGTGGAAAACAGATGATATCCGCATCGCAGATGCCCTTGGACTTTTGCATGATGTAGGGCGCTTTCCCCAGTATTCCAATTATGGAACTTTTTTTGATGCGACATCTATAGATCATGGAGAAGAAGGAGCTGGTCTTTTAGAGCAATCTTTCCCGTGGGATGGAATTCGTCAAGATGTAAAAAACATGATTGTGGAAGGGGTACGCTTCCATAACAAAAAGAACCTGAAAGATGTGCAGGAATCCTCTGTACTGCCTATGGCTCGAATTGTTCGTGATGCAGATAAGCTCGATATCTTCGATCTGATTCGCAGATATGTAAAAGAAGAAAAAATTACTGATATTATTCCTGGGTTGCAGATGGAAGAGAGAATTTCTGCGGGATTATTGAAAGAACTTAAAGTAGGATACGACTCTTCATACAAGAATGTAAGAACACTCTCAGATTTTTTGGTTTTGCAACTAAGTTGGGTTTTTGATATCAACTATCCCGTAACTTTTGAAATACTTAAAGAAAGAAAGAGTGTTTCTTGGCTTCTTGATAGATTAAACAACATAGAAGAGATTCATTTCTTTTTAGAAAAAGCTGATGCTCATGTTTCTGCACAACTAATGAAGCTGCCTTAAAAAGGCAGCTTCATTTTTTATTCTTTATTGGGCTAGTCGTCGTTCACCTTTTCAAGTTCCGCCTGCTCTTCAAAAGAAAAGACGCGGTTAAGATCAAGGATAATAATGAGGCGTTTATCTACTTTTGCCACTCCTGTAATAAATTCTCTATCCATACCGCCAGCAACCATGAGAGGAGGGGCTTCTACAGATTCTTCTGTTATTCTCAAAATTTCACTTACTCCATCCACAAGAATTCCGACAAGCTGCGATTCCATATTGACTACGATAATACGTCGCTGAGCTTCGTCATTCTCTTCGTCAGAACCAATACCAAAACGTTTGCACAGGTCAACGATAGGTACAATCTGACCACGGAGGTTAACAATTCCTTCGATAAAATTTGACGCCTGGGGAATTTTCGTAATTTCCTGAGTGCGTACAATTTCTCGAACCTTTGAAATTTCAATGCCAAATTCTTCTTTGCCAAGAGCAAAGACAACAAGTTGTTGTTCAGCCATGAGCTAACATTCACCTTCTTCCCCCAATAATAGTACGACTACTTTATTAATGATATCAAATAATAACAAAAATGCACAATCACTTCTTAGTTGCACAAAATGGCCATTAGTGGTAATAATTAATATAAAAATATGTAATATAGTGTATTTATATTTTTTAAGAGAGGTGTTCAGGTTGAAAGGTCTTAATTCTCTTCTTATGTCTCGGCTTGGCCCCATAATCACGGGAGGAGTTGTTGGTTTATTGGCAGCGCTTCTTGTCCATTGGGGTAACCCCGGGAACATGGGAATTTGCGTCGCGTGCTTCACCAGAGATATTGCAGGAGCTCTAGGGCTTCATCGTGCAGCAGTTGTGCAGTATCTTCGTCCCGAAATAGCTGGTTTCATCCTCGGTTCTTTTATTTCTGCCCTTTTGTATCGTGAATATGTTCCCAGAAGTGGTTCTGCTCCTGTTATCCGCTTCTTTTTAGGTATGTTTGCCATGATCGGCGCCCTTGTTTTTCTCGGATGCCCTTGGCGTGCCTATCTTCGTTTAGCAGGCGGAGATTGGAATTCTATTGCAGGTATTATTGGTCTTATTGCCGGTATTGGCATTGGCATTGCTTTCCTTTGGAAGGGGTTCAGTTTGGGGCGTTCCTACGAAGCTCCTAAGGGAACGGGACTCTTCATGCCACTTGCTGCTGTGGCGTTGCTTGTTCTTGTTATTATGGCCCCTACATTTGGTAAAGACGGTGCTGCCCCGATCTTTTTCTCTGAGAAAGGTCCAGGTGCAGCCCACGCCCCAATAATGATAGCTCTTATCGTTGGCCTTGTTGTCGGGTGGATGGCTCAGCGAAGCCGTTTTTGCACTGTGGGAGCTATTCGTGATTTTGTTATGTTGCGAGACTCTCACCTTTTAAACGGTGTTTTAGCCTTTATTGTTGTAGCTCTTATTGCCAATGTGGCTTTGGGACAATTCCATCCTGGATTTGAAGGACAGCCTGTTGCTCATACCAATACATTATGGAACTTTATGGGAATGGTACTTGCCGGACTTGCCTTTACTCTGGCTGGAGGTTGCCCTGGTCGTCAGCTGATAATGAGTGGAGAAGGCGACGGCGATGCCGCAGTGTTTGTCTTTGGCATGCTTGTGGGTGCTGCCTTTAGCCATAACTTCAATTTAGCAAGTTCTCCGGCTGGCCCCGGTGCTTTTGGTCCAGCTGCGACAATAGTTGGTTTGATTTTCTGTTTGGCTGTTGGTCTGATTATGCGGCAGCGCCTTGATTAGGAGGAATACATGATGAGTGAATCTGTATGTGTAGATGCAAGAGGCCTTTCTTGCCCTCAACCTGTTTTGGAAACAAGAAAAGCTATTAAAGACCATCCTTCTGGGAAAATAGAGATTCTTGTAGATACAGTTACATCACGTGAAAATGTTTCGAGATTTGCCAGAAGTCAAAAATGGAATGTTACTGCAGAAGAGTTTGAAGGTGGATATAAGGTTATTTTAACGAAATAAAGTCGCTAAAATATTAAAATATCATTACTTTAGAAGGCTGCCAGGAGAAAATTGTTCTCTTGGCAGTTTTTTTGAATTATTTTCTTGATGGTTCTCTCCTTTTTAGGATAGAATAAGCAAGCTTGTTTTAAAATTAGAACAAGATCAATGTATAAAGAGGAGAGATGTTGTTGAGCCGTTCCATTCCTGTTTTAAAATTAGGAAAATACCAACCGCGTTATCCCCTGATCCAAGGGGGGATGGGCGTCGCTATTTCTGGCCCAAATTTGGCTGGTCATGTGGCGCTACATGGAGGGGTCGGCACCATAGCCAGTGTAGGACTGGCTTGTAATCAGCCGTATTACACAGGTCGTAACTATTTTGAGGCGAATCAGAGAGCAGTGCGAGAGGGGCTAGTAAAAGCCCGAGAGATAGCCGGAGAAGATGGAGTACTCGCCGTAAACTGTATGGTAGCTTTGACCGATTATGAGCTTCACGTGCGTTCTGCATGTGAAGGTGGCGTAAACGTTATCATTTCTGGAGCAGGATTGCCTATAAAGCTTCCTGACTATACGAAAGATTATCCAGATGTGGCCCTTGTTCCGATTGTGAGTTCTGTTAAAGCAGCGAGTCTTATCGCTCGTCGTTGGGAGAGACTTTATCATCGTCTTCCTGACGGATTTGTTGTAGAGACTCCTCTCTACGCAGGAGGCCATCTTGGCGTTACGAAAATGGAGCAGGTTGAGAGTGAAGAGTTTTCCCTTGAACGGGTTATTCCTGAACTTGTAGAGTACATAGAGAAAGAGCTGAAGAGCCCCATTCCCATAATTGCCGCTGGTGGAATTTGGACGCGAGAAGACATTGAACATGCTTTCGATCTTGGCGCAAATGGAGTGCAGATGGGAACTCGTTTTGCCTGTACCTATGAAGGCGATGCTTCTGAACGATTCAAACAGGCTTATATTGACGCTACTGAAGATGATGTAGTCATTATTCAGAGCCCTGCTGGACTTCCTGGTCGAGCTCTTCGCTCACCTTTCATCGAGAAATATTTGAATGGATTTGTGGAAAGTAAGCCATGTATTGCCAATTGTCTTACCCATTGTCGTTATCGTACAGAACGTAAAACGTTTTGTATTGCTCAAGCGCTTATCGATGCTTTTATGGGAAATTGGGAAGAAGGGCTTTTCTTCTGCGGATCTAATGTAGCGAGGATCACTAAGAAAGAGTACGTGGCAGATATTATCGCTGAATTATTTGGTGCTGAAGAAAAAGAGTAAAATCACTTTTTTTCTACTAAAAGACTGTGAGATAATAAAGAGCGGGCGAAATGCCCGCTCTTTATTATTCGGGAGTGATGAAGTAATGAAAAGATCATTGGTGATTAAGCCTCTTTTCTTATGCCTTTTTTTATATCTTTGCCTTTTGCCTCTTGCACACACCAGTTCAGCCGCACTTGTTCCAATTCAGGGGATTCCTTCTTTAACTACAAACACTCAAGAAGATGAGGGGCAATCTGTTTTTACACCGGAAATAATTCAACAACGGATAGAGGAGTTGCAGAAGGATATTGATACCTTGCGCTCTTCTCAATCATTGTTGCTTTCTGAACAGGTTGGATTGACACAAATTCAGATTGACGAACGTCAGAATCTAATCGAATCCCTCATTGCTCTTTATCGACGGTACGTTTCTTTTGTTGAGCGTCTTGAGAAGGTGCAAGGTGACTACGAAAGACAACAAGCAGACGTCCAAAAAGATATTGCGGCTTTTGTACCTGATTCGCCTCCTTATTCTCTTGGCTTTTATGAAAATTACCGCGGTCGTCTCGATACTCTTTCTCAAGAGATGGAGACGATTACGTATGCCCGCCGTTTGTCTGAGAGTGCTATCTCGTCGTCGAATGATAAAATTCGTCAGGCAGAGCAGCGAATTCAGATGTTGAAGGAAGAACAAAGTGATACGCCAATCTTCGAGTGGGAGATGCAGAAATCTCAGTTACAACTCGAAAAGGAACGTATTACTCTTGCACTTCGAGAAAAAAGTGTAGAGGAAAACAGCGTTCGGCTCAGTATGCTTGAGACTGAGCGAAAGAACGTTCTTGAAGGATTAAAGTGGATATCCCAAAATTTAAAATATGACGAGGCGGATCTCAAGCGTCAGGTAAGTCAGATAAAAGAAAGAGAGGAAGAGCTTCAGAAGCAGGCTTCATCTTTGCGTAAAGAGGTAGATCGGGCACGAGAAGAGCTTGTAAACGCCCAGACGAAAGTAGAGTCTGAGACTGATTCGGAAAATGCTCCTGTATATAGAGCGCAACAAAAAGAAAAAGAGGCGTGGTATGCCTACTATCAATCGGCGTTGGATCAGGCAGAGCAGGCTCAGATTTGGGCTGAGGAAACCCGGGAAATTTGGGAAACTCGATATTCATTGCTTCAAAAGGAACTTCCTACAGCTGAGCTTATAAAGTTGAGTACAGAGGCAGAAGGGAGAAAAAAAGACCTTGATAATGTTTTGCTGGGTTTACAGAAGCAGCAAGTATCTCTTCAATCAAGACTTTTAACCCTTGATGGCGCAATTTCGGCAGAACAGGAAGGTTCTTCTATTTTCAGGGCCTTGCGTAGAGAAAGTGAAGCGTTAAAGAAACAAATAGAACTTAATACACAGTATATGACGAGTTTGCTGAGTGTTTCCATGCTCAACAGCAGATTACTTGAAGAACTTGAAGGATGGCTCTCATCTGTAACATTAACAGAAAAGGTTTCTTTGGCTGGGTTGGAACGATTGAAGACCATATTGAATTTTCAGTTGTGGTCTGGTGATGGCTATTCCATCTCAGTAAAGAAATTGATATTGGCAATAGTTATCGTTCTTTTTGGTTTTTTGATAAGTCGTAAACTTACGAGAGGGGTAAAGCAACGCCTTCTTGACCGTTTTGATATGGACCCTACGGCGGCCATGGCTCTACAAAAGCTAATCTTTTTTGCGCTGATCGTTGCCTTTATTCTCATTGCCTTAGATATGGTCAATATCCCGTTGACGGCTTTCGCCTTTCTCGGTGGCGCCCTTGCTCTTGGTATTGGTATTGGCGCTCAGAATATATTCAGCAATCTGATTAGCGGATTCATTCTATTTATAAGCAAACCTTTCAGGATTCACGATACCGTTCAGATAGATGATATTCTCGGAACGGTAGAAGAGATAGAATCGAGGTCGACTCGAATTCGAACCTTTGATAATGTCGACGTACTTGTTCCAAACAGATATTTTTTAGAGAACCGCATTATAAATTGGAATAGAACCGATCAGATTATTCGAGGGAAGGTCAGTGTTGGCGTGGCTTACGGTTCCCCAGTGCGGGATGTTGAACGTCTGCTGCTTGTGGCTGCGTCTTCTCATAATAATATCTTGACCATGCCAGAGCCATATGCCATCTTTAAAGATTTTGGAGCGAGTACTCTCGATTTTGATCTTTACTTTTGGGTGGATATGCGGAGGGCTGCGCGTTTTGTAGTTCAGAGTGATCTTCGTTACAAAATAATGGAACTTTTTGCTGAAAATAATATAGAGATCGCTTTCCCTCAGTTGGATCTCCATTTTGATACAGATATTCCACTTCGCGTTTCCGTTGCTGATAATGAAAAAAAGGATGGTCATAACGAAGGAGATGCTTTACGTTGATGTCTTTTGTTCCTTCGCCAGAGAAACTTTTCTCATTATGCACAGAACTGGTATCTATCCCGAGCATTACGGGGAAGGTTGGTAGTGAAAATGAGGCGGCTCTCTTTATTGAGCGCTGGTTGCGCCATGTACCTTATTTTGAGAAAAACTCCGGGAATATTTTTATAGTACCAATTAAAAATGATAGCTTGAATCGATTCTGTGTTGCTGCTTTTCTTGAGGCGGATCCTCCGTGTAAAGAGACGATAATCATTACGGGACATTTTGATGTTGTCGATACGAAAGGATTTGGCCCTCTCGAATCATTAGCTTTTCGTCCGCAGGCCTATACGGAACGTTTGAAAAAAGAGCTTTTGCCTACGAAGGCTCGCCTTGACTACGAAAAAGGATACTATCTCTTTGGTCGTGGTGTTGCTGATATGAAATATGGACTTGCCCTTGAAATGGCTCTCATAGAAGAGTATTCAAAATTCCCCGAAAAACTCCATGCTAATCTTCTCTTTGTTGCCGTCTGTGATGAGGAAAATATGTCTGCTGGAATGCGAAGTGTTGTTCCCTGGCTTAGAGATTTTCAGAAGCGAAGAAAACTTGATTATTTAGCATGTATCAATACTGAACCTTCTGTAGGAGAGGTAGAAGAGCGAGGGTCCCTTTATTTGGGGACGATCGGTAAAATTATGCCTTTTTTCCTATGTGTGGGGAGAGAAGCCCATGTAGGAGAATACTTTAAGGGAATAAGTGCTCCTCTCATTGCTTCATGTCTTACTACCCTTGTCGAGGGAGATGCGGAGAGCTCCGATTCGTGGAAGGGGCGTTCTTTTCCTCCCATGGCGTGTCTGAAACTTGCTGATCTCAGAAGAAACTACGCTGTGACTGTTCCAGATATGGCAATTGCTTTTTTTAATAGCATGGTGGTGCAGAAAACGCCCAGTGATATTCTTGCCTATATGAAGAAAAAAGCGAAGCAGGCATTAGCACAAGCGCTAGCCCTTCGAGCTTTTTCAGAGAAGAAATTGTTTCCTGACTCATATTTGAAATCAGAAGGCGAGCCCCTCGTAATTACTTTTGAAGAGCTTGTTGAGGATGTTGCCAAAGAGAAAAAATGTACCTCTCTTCAGGTAATTACAGAGATGAACGCTTCTTTTTCTCCGAGAGCATCAGAGCATGAAAGAGGTATTGAAATTGTGCATGCCCTTCTCAGAGCGTCGGGGAAACGTGGCCCCCTTATTGTCTTGGGTTTTCTTCCGCCGTGGTATCCTCCTCGTTGCAACAGAGATGAGGAGAGGGGGGAAAAAGTTTTACGAAAGGTTGCGCAGGAACTTGTTGATTACAGCTCATCTTTATCGAAAGAGCCTATCGAAATAAAAGAGATTTTTGAAGGTATTATGGATCTTAGCTATATGGGATTCCAAGGCGAGAGTAGCGATATAGAAGCTGTAGCTGCCAATACGCCACTTTGGAATGTTGACTACACATTCCCAACTGATGATCTGAAAAACCTCAACGTGCCCGTGATGAATTTGGGCCCCATCGGGAAGGACGCCCATCAATTTACAGAACGTCTTGACCTTTCTTATGCGCTTCATATTCTGCCAAGTCTTTTCGTGAAGGCCATAGAGAGGATTCCTAAATTATATAGGGCCTTCTACGATTAAGAAGGCCCTTCTCCACTTCATAGATCAATCTCCCCTTATTTAAGGAACAAGATTATTGCGTAAATGAACCAAGAAATCCTGAACATTCGTTACTATGGGCGTAACAGACAGACTTCCTCTGTCTCGAAGCTTATTCACGGCAAACTCAGAAACGTCAATAGAGTAAATGAATACAGGGCGTATGGCGCCTTCTTTTCTAGTATAGGCCGGAGTCATGTTTCCAGTGGCGATAGTATGAAGCTGAGTGGCCAAGGCGATAACTGTTGTGGCCTTTCGTGTATGAAATCTCATTGCGTCTTGAGCCTCGTATACATTCCCCATCACTGGTGGAAGCGGGCCATCGTCGCGAATGGAGCCTGCAAGAACAACGGGAATCTGTTTTTTAATGGCAGAATAGATAACGCCGTTTTGGATATTCTCACCTTTTATGAATGCTTCTATAGATCCGTATCGGCGCACGGTATTGATGAGATCAAGGTGGTTATAATGGCCGAGAGGGCGCTGCTCTTGGGTGTATATATCCTGCCCTAGCGCTGTTTGCATCATACTGCCTTCCAGATCATGGGTGGCCAGTGCGTTTCCAGCGAGAAGTGCATGGGCATAACCATGTTCTATAAGTTCTGATAAAGCCTTCTTGGAATCGTGGTCAAAAACGACAGCAGGGCCGAGAACCCAGACAATATATCCATGTTCCCGTTCGTAGCGCAATACTTCATAAAGGGTGTCGTAATCTCTCGAATAGGCTGTTTCACGAGACCGCCCTGTTCTGAAAGAAAAAACATCACATTTTTTTTGTGTGGTTTTGAATGAGTTTGCGTGGAGGTATATCCCATCGCTACCATTCTCAGTACGTCCAACAACAACACGGTCTCCGACTTTCAGATTTCTAAATTCTACGGCTTCCACAGTATTTTCGTCTCGTATTACAGGAACACAATCCATTCGACTCTCGCTTATGAGAACCCATTGGCCATCGATTTTGAAATATTCGGGGTAGATAGATAGGGCGTGATAGTTGGCAGGCGCAACGCCTTCTATAACAACCTCGTTCACTTCGGCATTTGGTGCAGAAAGAAAGGGTTCTTTGTCGAAGTCCGGTTCCATATATGTTGGCAATTGAAAAGCCATATGACTCTCCCCCTATGAATTTATATAAAATAAATAAAATTGCTACAATTTTTAATTGCATTACTTGCGGCTTTCTCTGTACAATGATCACAATGATTATACATCATGATAAAAACCCTTTTTAGGAGGTGGTAGGTAGTGAAGAGAGGAAAGAGGTGGCGTGGGGCGATATGTTTTTTAATAGTGTCCCTTCTTATCGGAGTTCTTGGTGTTACCTCAGCATTGGCACAGGAAAAGCCTGTTAAGATCGGATATTTGGCAGCACTTACAGGAGACTGGGCTGCCTATGGGCAGACAGAAGAGAAATCTGCTCGTTTGGCTGTCGATGAGCTGAATGCAAAGGGTGGCGTTCTGGGAAGACAGATTGAGCTTATAGTTTATGATTTCAGAACACGGGCCGAAGATGCAGTGAATGCTGTCAGGCGAATGATCGAAGAAGACAAGGTTGTTGCTATTGTTGGCGCGAATGGAAGTGGAATCAATATTGCAACAGCACCCTTGGTTAATCGATACGGGGTATCCCAAATAGGAACTGTTTCTACAAACCCATTGGTTACAGTAGATGAAAAAGGTAAAGTACGTCCCTTCTCTTTCAGAATTTGTTTTACAGATCCCTACCAGGGCAAGCTTATAGCCTATTTTGCAGCGAAAGAACTTCAGAGAATGAATGCAGCCATACTTTATGATGTGGGTAACGATTACTCTCATGGCCTTAGAGAGTTTTTTATGAAGAGTTACGGGGAATATGGCGGAAAGGTCGTAGCTGATCTTGGTTTCAGAGGCGGGCAAGACGTAGACTTCAGAGCTCAGCTTACAGAGATTCGGGATAAAAAAGCCGATGTATTGATCCTTCCCAATATGGGTAAAGAGATGGCTCTTATTATGAAACAGGCTCGGGAACTCGGTATGGACGACATTATCTTTGTCGGTGGCGATGGGTACGGCGAATTTATGTGGGAGATTGCCGGAGATGCTATGGAGAATTCTTATTGGATCAATCACGTTGCTCCGGAAGACCCTGCAATGCAACCCTTTTTCCAGGCCTATAAAGAGAAATGGAACGATGAATGCAAAGAGTTCGTAAATGGAGTTTTAGGGTACGATTCCATTTATTGGCTTGTCGATGCTATCGGTCGTGCCGGAAGCGACGATCCTAAAGCCATTCGAGATGCACTTGCTTCAACTACAAATCTTAAACTTCACCATGCCACAATTACAGTTGATCCTGAAAATAATACTCCCAAAGATAAAGATGGCGTCGTGTTAGTCGCCAAAGACGGTAAAGGACAGTTTTACAAGAAAATCAAGCCGTAGATTTGTTGATCGGTCAAATTTGAGGGGGCAGAACTCGACAATCTGCCCCCATCCTCAGGAAAGAGGTGAGATCATCTGTGGCCACTTTTTTGCAACAGGTTATTAACGGACTTTCTCTTGGATCAGTATATGCCCTCATTGCTGTTGGCTATTCATTAGTTTATTCTATTTTGCTTTTTTCTAATTTTGCCCACGGTGGTTTTCTTGTTATTGGAGGATATATTTGTTATGTCGCATTGAAGACAATGGGGTTGAATATTTGGATGGCATCCCTCCTCTCCCTTGTGGGGGCAGGCATTGCGGCTGTTTTAACAGAACGAATAGCTTATAAGCCTATTCGAGAACGAACGAATGTAACCTTATATCTTCTTATTGCATCGATGGGAATGAGTATCGTCATAGAAAATATTTTTGTTATTGTTGCTGGTGGGCGTTTCAGAGCCTTGCCACCGGTTATTCCCACTCATCCTGTTCAGATCTTCAATATTGCCACAACAAGTGCTTTTGACCTTCTTTCTTTTGTTGTAGCCCTTGTTGCTCTCGGATGCCTTCAGCTTTTCCTCTCGCGAACAAAGTGGGGACTTGCCATTCGAGCGGCTGCGTGTGATTTGCGAACAGCCGGTCTTATGGGGGTTAATGTAAATTTGCTTATCGCCATTGTCTTTTTCACAGCAGGAGCTTTAGCTGCTATTGGTGGAATTTTTCTTTCAGTTCGCTATACCCTCTATCCTCAGCTGGGGGTTATTACCATCAAGGCGTTTGTGGCGGCCGTCATTGGGGGATTGGGTTCTCTGCCTGGGGCGGTTGTCGGCAGTTTGATTCTTGGGCTGGCAGAAATGCTGGCGGCTGGTTTTATTTCGAGCCAAATGCGGGATTTAGTGGTCTTTTCATTGTTGGTAATTACTTTGCTCATCAAGCCGACGGGCCTTTTTGGCAAGCAGATGAGCGAAAAGATATAGGTGCTTCCCATGTCTGGCTATACAGAGGGAATTATTACACTTCTTTGTATTAATGCTATTGCGGCAATGGGGGTATCTCTCCTTACTGGATTTACCGGTATCTTTACGTTGGGACATGCGGCATATATGGCTTTAGGAGCCTATACGTCTGCTATTCTCACAGTACAGTATGGAATTCATTGGCTCCCTGCTGTTTTATTAGGTGGTGGGGTTGCTGTTATTGTTGCATATGGCATCGGTGTTCCCACTCTTCGTCTGATGGGAGATTATTTTGCCATAGCATCTATTGGCTTGGGAGAGGCTATTCGTCTCATTCTCGAAAATTGGCAGTCTCTAACCCGAGGTGCGAGAGGATACCCGGGAATCGAACCTTATACAACATTACCGGTGGCTCTCTCTTTTTTCGTAATAATGGGGCTTTGCATGTTCAATCTTATTAATAGTCATTACGGCAGGTCGTTCAAAGCATGTCGTGATGACTATATGGCTGCGTCACTGCTTGGTTTTCATACGGCGAGACTCAGAGTGTTGAGTCTGGTTATTTCAGCATTTTATTGTGGTGTGGCAGGGGCATTGCTCGCAGGATTCCTTTCTTTTATCCAGCCGATTATGTTTGATATGCTTAAATCCACGGAATTAACGGCAGTGGTCGTTTTTGGCGGTCTTGGGTCTATGGTGGGAACGTTGGTGGGAACTCTCATTATAACTCTGGTTACAGAGCTTTTCAGACCTATTTCCCAATATCGAATGCTTATCTACGGAGCCGTTCTTGTCATTATCATGGTTCTTCGCCCTGAGGGAATTATGGGCGGTTTAGATGGCAGATGGCTGGCGAAGAAGGTTTTTAGGAGGAAAGACCATGGCGGCACTGCTTGAACTTAAAGACGTCGATAAGTTTTTTGGTGGTGTTCATGCTGTTCAGAATATGAGCTTTGCTTTGAGCGAAAAAGAGGTTGTTGGTTTAATTGGTCCCAATGGTGCTGGAAAAACGACAGTTTTCAACGTTATTACCGGTGTGTATTCGCCTGATAGAGGACGAATCTTTTTCGACGGAGAAGATATATCAGTTCTGAAAACATATCAAGTTATCAGAAGGGGAATCGCGCGAACCTTTCAAAATTTACGGCTTTTCCCGAGGTCGTCTGTTCTTGAAAATGTGATGACAGCAACGCAGCAGCACGAGGCTTATTCCTTTTTGGAAGCTGTTTCTCACTTTGGACGTTGGCGAACGAAAGAAACATTTATACGAGATCAAAGTATGGAGTTGCTCAGCCGTGTCGGCCTTGCTGACCGAGCCCTTCAACCTGCCGGAACGTTGCCTTATGGATATCAGCGTCGTCTGGAGATAGCACGAGCCCTGGCCTTGGAACCGCGCTTGTTACTTCTTGACGAGCCAGCTGCAGGAATGAATCCAGAAGAAGTTTTGGGATTGAACGAATTGATTCAGACAATTCACAGAGAGTTTCAGCTCGCTATTTTAGTTATTGAACATCATATGGATCTCGTTATGGAAATTTGTCCTCGTATAATCTGTATGAATTTCGGGGCGAAGATAGCAGAGGGAACTCCTGAAGAAATACAAAATAATCCAGAAGTGTTGAAAGCCTACCTTGGAGAGGAGGACGAGGAATGAGCGACGCAAAACAAGCCTTGCTGAATGTACAGAATTTGCATGTCAGTTACGGTGCAATACGAGCTCTTCGTGGCGTTTCTCTTCAAGTGTACGAAGGTGAAATTGTATGTGTCATTGGTGCTAATGGAGCAGGTAAATCCACATTAATGAACGCTCTTATGGCAGAGGTTCATAGAGAGAAGGGAAATGTCTTTTTTAATGGCATTCCTTTAGCTCAGCGAAGTTACGATGTGGTGAAACAGGGCATTTCCCTTGTTCCTGAGGGGCGGCGGGTCTTTGCGCCGCTAAGTGTGTACGAAAACCTGATGATGGGAGCTTTCCCCCGCAAGGATTCCAATAAAGTGCAAGAAGACCTCGAATGGGTCTACTCTCTCTTTCCTCGCTTAGAGGAGAGGCAGAATCAGTATGCTGGAACTCTTTCTGGAGGAGAACAGCAGATGCTTGCTATTGGCAGGGCTCTCATGTCGAGGCCTCGTCTTTTATTGCTTGACGAACCTTCTTTAGGGCTGGCTCCAATCATTATTAAAGATATTTTTAAGGAGCTTCGGCGAATAAATTCTGAAGGAGTAACTATCCTCTTGGTAGAGCAGAATGCTCGTCAGGCGTTGTTGCTCTCTCACAGAGGCTACGTTTTACAAACAGGCAATATCGTTATGACAGGAATTTCTGAAGATCTTTTGAATAGCGCTGATATTCGGGATGCTTATCTCGGAACAGGGCGAAAAAAGGGTCTATTGTAGGCGAGTACGTATAAAGATCAGGAGCCTTTTGTTCAAATACAGGCTCCTGATTCTTTCTCTCTTGAGTAGCGTTTACCCTTTCCAGTTCTTCAGAAAGACTGCAAACTGTTTCAACGCCTCAGAAAGAGATGCCCGTCCAAAACCGACTCTGAACCGATTTTCTACTGAGCCGAATACAGTGCCTGGCAAGATCATAACTCCATATTGCTCAATAGCTTTTTGGCAGAAGGTTTCAATAGAAATATCACTTTTCAATTCAGGATAGGCGATAGAACCGCCTTTTGGCGGTGTCCAGTGCAATAAATTCCCATATTCGCTAAAAAGTTTTTCTACTTCTTTAAGATTCTTGGCAAGAAGAGTTCTGTTTCGATGCAGAATTCTTGCTTTGTTTCGCAACCCTATAAGAGAAAGAATTTCTGCCGGGGAGCTTGCACAGATAGTTGTGTAATCCTTAAGCTGAGCACATATATTAAGGAATGTGGAGTTTTGACTGGCCAACCATCCCATACGCAAACCTGGAAGGCCGAAAGCTTTCGAAAGTCCGCCCAACGTAATGGCTTTCTCGTAGAGGGTACAAGGAGAAGGAAGGCGAGAAGCTTCATCAAACTCTAAAAAGCGGTACATTTCGTCTGAGAAAAGGTAGAGGTCATGATGAGATGCAATATCAATTATTTTTAAAAAATCCTTCTCAGTCGGCATATATCCTGTTGGGTTGTGGGGAAAATTTACAACAATCATTTTAGTTGTTGGCCTGATAAGAGCTTCAAGTCCATCTATATCTATAGTCCATTCTCCCTTTTCTTCTCTGACAGGCCAGGAAGTTACTGTACATCCCATGCTTTCTGGAATGGAATAAAGAGACTGATAGGCTGGTGTAAGGGCAATAATATGATCGTGAGGTTCTAGTATACTGTTAAAGGCTAGAAAGATTCCCTCTTCGGGAACAGCAAGCAATATATTTTCGCTCGAAAGGCCAGCGTAGAGGGATGCTATTTCTTTTCTCAGCAGAGGAAGCCCTTGCGATTCTGTGTATTCCAACCGTAGATTTTCCCAAAGAGTACGGCTTTCATCATCAGCCATACTCAAGAGTTCTGAGAGAGAAAAACTTT
Source organism: Aminobacterium sp. (assembly GCF_034926885.1). Lineage (NCBI taxonomy): Bacteria > Thermotogati > Synergistota > Synergistia > Synergistales > Aminobacteriaceae > Aminobacterium > Aminobacterium sp. The sequence goes on along the minus strand of NZ_JAYFQR010000017.1, from coordinate 124,116 downwards.
CACAATCCGATGGGCAAAGGTTAAATTCGGTTTTAAATTCGTAGCGGGCGAAGTATCGTTCAAGTTCAAAAGCTGGAAGTTTCATGTGCTTTTCCTCCTTACCTTATTTTAGCCGCCTCCGACAGGTGGAAAAATATTAACGACGTCATCATCACAAAGGGCAGTGTCAATCCCATTAAGATGAGCTATGTGTTTGCCATTGACCATGATAATAGTGCCCATCATGAGTTTTTTGCCATCTTCTTCTTCCGACCAGATCCATTTATCAAATTTTTCTCCATATTCGGCAGAGAGTTTTTCTAAAAGTTCTTTCACAGTAGCAGGGGCTTTTATAGAAAATTCTCTTTGCCCTGCAACGTACATAAGAAAAGCATGTAAACGAAGTATCATGTGCTTTCCTCCTTTTATCTGTTTCTCTATTTATATCATTATCTATTTTCGAGACATAGATTGCAAATATAGAGCTGTTTATTCTTGACAAATCTAGTAGGGTATAGTATGAATACCTATGTAGAAGTTGAGAAAAAGTAGGTGGAATCGTATGAAACTTTCGACTAAAACGCGGTATGGTCTTCGGGCCATGATTGAGCTGGCTCGACAATATAATGGGCGTACACCTTTAAGTATTGTCGATATAGCGTCAAGGGAACATATTTCAGAGCGATATCTTGAGCAGCTCTTTTTGAAACTGAGACGGCAAGGATTGATAGAGAGCATTCGTGGCCCTCAAGGCGGTTATCTTTTGAGCCGCTCCCCTGAAGAAATAACAATTTCAGAAATAGTCGAAGTTCTTGAAGGACCAATTCAAATAACAGATTGTCTGGAAGGAACAGAATGCTTGCGTGAAGGAGTATGCCCGGCTCGTAAACTTTGGGTCAGGCTTCGAGAGAGTATGGATGAGGTTTTAATGTCAACAACTCTTAAGGATCTTGCAGAAGACGAAGAGTCTCTCGAATAGATTTATAAAGAAAGGCAGGCTAAAAATAATGCGACAAGTCTATATGGACCATGCAGCAACAACGCCAGTGGCTACAGATGTTCTCAATGCGATGATACCTTACTTTACTGAATCTTTTGGGAATCCATCGTCTCTTTATACAGTGGGTCAGAAGAACAAAGAAGCAATAACTGCTGCCCGCGAAAAGGTAGCGAAAGTTTTGAATGCGTCACCAGACGAAATCTATTTTACAAGTGGAGGAACAGAGTCTGATAACTGGGCTCTTAAGGGAACGGCATTTACATATCGCAGTAAGGGAAACCACATTATTACAACAAAGATTGAACACCATGCGATACTACATTCTGCCGAATATCTAGCCAAGTTGGGATATGACGTAACGTATCTTGATGTAGATTCTGAAGGCCGAGTTTCTGTAGAGGATGTAGAGAAGGCCATTACAGATAAGACAATTCTCGTTTCAATTATGTTTGCAAATAATGAGATTGGAACGATTCAGCCAATCGCAGAGATAGGAAAATTGTGCCATAAAAAGGGTATCCTTTTTCATACCGATGCAGTACAGGCTGTAGCCCATGTTCCTATCGATGTGAAAGCTATGAATGTTGATATGCTTTCTCTTTCGGCCCACAAATTTTATGGCCCTAAGGGAACTGGCGTTATGTATATCAGAAAAGGTGTTAAGCTCGACAACTATATTCACGGCGGAGGTCAGGAACGAGGTCGCCGGGCTACGACAGAGAATGTAGCAGGTATCGTTGGTTTAGGAGCGGCTATAGAGCGAGCAAATCTGAAAATGGAAGAAGAGAGAAGACGCCTTTCTGAGTTGAGAAATAATCTTATAGCTGAAATCATGAACCGGATTCCATATGCCAAGCTCAACGGCGCATTGGGGGAAAACAGACTTCCCAATAATGTCAATGTCAGTCTTATTGGAGTTGAAGGGGAAACGTTAATTATGGATCTCGACATGTTTGGAATTTCGGCTTCCACTGGAAGTGCCTGCTCGTCAGGTTCTCTTGATCCATCTCATGTGCTTATGGCAATAGGTTTAAGTCACGAACAGGCTCACGGCTCGCTTCGTCTTAGTCTTGGAGAATCGACAACGAAAGAAGATATAGACTACGTAGTGGAGAAATTAGTAGGAATTGTCGAACGCCGTCGTAACATGTCGCCGCTGTGGGAAGATTTCATAAAAGCTCAAGAGAGGAGTAATTAAGTATGCTTTATAGTGAAATTGTAATGGACCATTTTCAGAATCCCCGTAACGTGGGAGAGATAGAGAACGCCGATGGAATAGGAGAGGCAGGAAATCCCAAGTGTGGAGATATTATGAAGATCTATCTCAAAGTAGAAGATAATCGCATTGTCGATATTAAATTTAAAACCTTTGGGTGTGCTTCTGCTATAGCTTCTTCAAGCATGGCTACTGAACTTGTTAAGGGGAAAACTATAGAGGAGGCATGGAATCTGACGAATAAAGCTGTTGCCGATGCCCTTGATGGTTTGCCTCCTGTTAAAATGCACTGTTCTGTATTGGCGGAAGAAGCAATTCATGCAGCTATTAATGATTATCGCCGACGTCAGAAACTTGAACCCTGGAGCGAGAAAAGCCACGATGAACTGGTGGATGAACATAGCCACCACGTTCATCATCACGAATAGTTATGTCTTTTCACCGCTATGATCGAAATCGTGGAACATTGGGGATCGAAGGCCAGGATCGGCTCTTTCGATCCCATGTTCTTGTCGTAGGATGTGGCGGTTTAGGTGGAGTTGTTGTTGAAATTCTGGCCAGGGCGGGTGTCGGGATGCTTACGTTAGTTGATGGAGATGTTTTTTCAGAGAGCAACTTGAATCGCCAGCTTTTAGCCAGAGAAAAGGATATAGGAACGCTCAAAGTTGAAGTTGCGCAAAAAAGAGTTTCGGCTATCAACAGTGAAGTGCAGACTCGTGTTATTCCTTTTATGTTATCTGAACAAAATTGTCGGGATTTTTTACAGAACGTAGATCTGGTTATTGATGCTCTCGATAGTAATGATGCGAGACAGATTTTGTATCGTGAGTGCGCGTCAGCGAAGATTCCGGTTATTCACGGGGCTCTTGGAGGCATGATTGGGCAAGTTGGGCGATATAAACCGTGGCAGAAGACTCATTTCGATCTCTTTGAAAATCCCCTGCCGAATCAGGGAATAGAAAAAGATTTGGGAACTCCTAGTTTTACGCCTTTTGTGATAGGCTCTCTCGAAGCATCGGAAGCTATAAAATATCTGGCTGGGGTAGAATCTGTGAGATGGGGAACTTTAACTTTTATAGATCTCGCTATGATGAGTATGGAGACCATCGAGCTATGAAGAATCAAGATAAGACCGTGTTGAATCGATGTCCTTGGGCTGAGGGGCATCCATTATTGATGGCGTATCACGATGAGGAGTGGGGTATTCCACTCTATGATGACCGGCGTCTCTTTGAACTTTTAATTCTTGAATCGGCTCAGGCTGGATTAAGCTGGCTTACCGTTCTGAAGAAACGAGAGGCTTATAGAGAGGCCTTTGAAAATTTTGATGTAGACAAAGTTGCTGCCTTTGATCAAGAGAAGATAGCAACATTGTGTAATCACCCCGGTATCATTCGAAATAGGCTGAAGATCGCGTCAGCTGTCAAAAATGCTCGCTTTTTTATTGATACAGCGGAGAAATTTGGTTCCTTTTCTACCTTTTTATGGAATTTTGTTGATGGAAATCCGATTAAGAATCATTGGAGAGATGAACGCGACGTTCCAGCAACTACTCCTCTTTCAGAGAAGCTGAGCAAAGAACTGAAGCGAAGGGGGTTTACCTTCGTAGGTTCCACTATTTGTTATTCGTATATGCAGGCTATAGGAATGATTAACGATCATCTCGTTGACTGTTTTTGTTATTCCAGGGAAAAATAAGGTTTGTAAAAGAGCCATATGAAGAGAGAATCTCTTCATATGGCTCTTTTCGATGTGTTTATTCATATGGCTAAAAATTCTTCAATACCAAGTCTTTTCAGTTGTTCATAGGTAGGGAGCCCATCTTCATTCCATCCCCGAAGGCTATAGTATTCTTTTAGTTGCTTTTCAAGGTCGGGTAGGGTATCTGCTGCTCCTCCTGTTTTGCGTGGTTCCTTGAGAATCCTTTCGGGCAGGGTGTCATCTTTTTTTGTAAGACCACACCGGCCATTGAATAGTCGCTTTAACGTGAATATCCGGTCGGCAATTTCTTCGAGCTCTTCTCGTGTCATTTCCCAGCCTGTAATACCGTGAATCCACGTGAGAAGATCGTTGATCGATACGGTAGCCAGAAATGGAAATTTGCATATCTTCAGTGAGTCGAGAATTCCCATGTAATTTTGAAAAGGAACGTTCAATTTTCCTTTCTCTTCATCTGTTGATCTGTCGAGAACTTCTGTTATGCCAAAATCAGGGTATGTTGCATTACGTTCGCAAGCGTAGGTATAGCCAGAGAGATGACAGGCTCCCCTATTTGACGTGGCATATCCGGTGGCGAGACTTTTATAACAGCGAGGGTCATGGGCGGGCAATTCAAGTCCTTTTACGTGAATGGCATAGTGCTCGGCACCCTTACCAATTTTTTCAGCAGCTTTTCGAGTTCCCAAACTGAGAATAGCGCCGATTCCTTCTCTTTTCCCAATGGTTTCTACCATTCGAATAACAGCTTTTCCATCTCCCCATCGAAGAGGAAAGCCAATTTCCTCTTCTGTAATAATGTGGCGATCAAAAAGCTCCATGGCAAAGGCTATGACAGATCCAGTTGAAATAGTGTCGAGGCCGTAACGGTTACAAAGATCGGCAGCACGGGCAACATCCTTAAGATCATTCACGAGGCAGTTGCTTCCAAGCATACCAATCGTTTCGTATTCAGGGCCAGCTCCTGCGACAGTATCGAAGGCGACTTCCCGACCGCAACGAATAGGACATGCCATACATCCGTAATTTTCTGTAAGAATAGTATCGGCCATGGCTTCTCCAGTGAGTGATGACACTTCCGGTTTCCAAGAACCCTGTTGCCAGTTTTTAATTGGCAGGTCTCCATATTCTTCAGCAAGCGAAACGCCTCCTGCTGTTCCGAAACGAGTCATGCCTTTCAGCTTTTGCGAAAAAAGAAGATGTTTTTCCTTTGAGAGAGCATTAACTTCTTCTTTGTCAAAAAGATCGGGACGATAAGATCCTCCAGCAACTATAGCTTTGAGTTTTTTGCTTCCCATAACAGCACCGAGGCCACATCTTCCTGCAGCTCTGGCATGGGAACCGTCGTGCATTATTCCAGCAATCAGGGCGAGCTTCTCTCCAGCCGGTCCAATGCATGAAACCCCGCAGGGCGCATTAAACTCTTTTTTGAGAAATTCTTCCGTTTCAAAAGAGTCTTTTCCCCAGAGAGACGAAGCGTCGCAAAGAGAAATTTCACCATCTCGAATAGAGAGATAGAGAGGTGTATCAGCTTCACCTTCAATAATTATTCCATAATAGCCGCTTCGTAAGAGATGATATCCAAAGGTGCCTCCGGCATCCGATTCGCCGAATGCCCCCGTTAAAGGTGATTTCGAAATGATTTGGTGTCGTCCAGAGGTTGGAATGCCTGTCCCCTGAAAGGGGCCGTTCATGAATATGAGTGAATTCTCTGGACTTAAAGGTTCAACTTCGGGCTGAGAGTATTTGAAAAAGAAATAAGTGCCGAGGCCTGAGCCGCCAATATAGCGACGAGCAATGCTTTCTTCAACGGAGAATGTTTCAATCGCCTTTGAAGAGAGATTTACGTGTACCATTTGCATTTTCATAAATCAGTTCCCCCCTTTGTTGCTTGTTACACCCTTTTCATTATATACTGCAACTATTTTAAGATTTTGATTGAAAGAATGAAAAGAGGGGATAGGTGTTGGTGGAAATCAACAGGGGAGATCGCGCCCTAGCCGTGACGCTGCGAGGTTTCTGGGTCAATTTGATCCTCACTATTCTGAAGTATATTGCAGGTTTTGTCGGCCATAGCGGAGCCATGGTTGCTGACGCGACTCATTCCCTTTCAGATTTGATAACCGATGTGGTTGTATTTTTTGGCTTTAAAGTTGTAAATAAGCCTGCAGATAGCAGCCACAGATATGGACATGGTAAAGTTGAAACGCTATTGGCTTCCTTGTGTGGCGTTGTTCTCTTTATAGCTGGAACAGGTATTCTTCTTGAGGCGGTGCATAAAATTCTCTTAGTTTTAAAGGGAGAAACCTTTCCGCGTCCTGGATTGCTTGCTATAGGAGCTGCGGTTGTGTCTATAGTTGTGAAAGAGGTTTTATATCGCTATACGGCTGTCTGGGCTACTAATATAAACAGCCCGGCTCTTATGGCGAAGGCTTGGGATCATCGTTCAGATGCCTTTTCTTCCATTGGTGTTCTTTTTGGCATTGTTGGCGCTCGTTTTTTTGGTGCGGGAGGACGCATTCTTGATCCTATTGCGGCGGCAGTAGTGAGTTTCTTTATTATTCGAGTATCTTTGCCTATTATGATGGAGAGCCTGAACGAGCTTCTGGAAGGTTCTTTGGATAAAGAGACTGAAGATCGAATTATGGCTCTTATACGGGAATCGAAGGAAGTACGTGATGTTCATCGTCTTCGTACTCGTCGGGTCGGACCGTATATTGCCATGGAAACTCATATTCTTGTAGATCGTACAATGGGGCTTGTAGAGGCTCATAATATTGCCTCTACAATTGAAGATAGAATTCATAACGAATTTGGGTCTGAGACTCTCATTTCTCTTCATGTGGAACCTTTGCCTGAAAAAGGCGGCAATCACAATGACGATCATGTAACGAATGAAGCAGTCTCTTCTCACTAAAGAGAGGAAGATAAGAGCCTGGACAGAGAGTTGCCCGGGCTCTTTTTTTGTCGTATAATCTTTGGTTAGTAAAGGTCAAATTAAAAGAAGGTGGTAAATATGCCTGTTACATATAAAGATTACTACGCTATTCTCGGTGTTGATCGGAAAGCTTCTCAGGATGAAATTCGTAAAGCCTATAGAGCTTTAGCGAAAAAATATCATCCTGATGTAAATAAAGAGCCGGGAAGCGAAGAACGCTATAAAGAGATTAATGAAGCTTACGAAGTTTTGAAAGATCAAGATAAGCGGCAACGATATGATACTTTAGGGAACCAATGGAGTGAAGGTCAGAATTTTACACCGCCTCCCGGATGGGGAGATGGTGGCACATTCCGTATGGACTTCGGTAATGGAAGTGGCGGTTTGGGAGATTTCAGCGATTTTTTCAAAACCATCTTTGGAGGATTTAATGGCTCGACGGGTGGGGCTGAGAGCTTTTTCTTCGGAGGGGCCCCTCGCCGGCGTAAGGGGGAGGATATTGAAGTTCAGATGGAACTTTCCCTGATAGATGTTATTCGCCGTGAGCCAAAATCTATTTCAATAGAAAAGCATGACGTGACTTCTGATGGGCGGAGGATTCCCCGAAGACAGACATTGACGGTGAATTTTCCCCAAGGAATGACTGATGGAAGTCGCATTCGCCTTCCTGGAAAGGGAAGCAGAGGAATAGGAAATGCCTCTAATGGAGACCTTTACATTACTATTAAATTGCGAGAGGATTCTCGTTTCGAAGTGAATCAGTACGACCTGACGACAGTTGTGAAAGTTACTCCGTGGGAAGCGGCTTTGGGAACGTCTCTGAATATTGAAACGTTGGAAGGCGGCGTAACGATGAAATTGCCGGCAGGAACCCAGAGTGGTCAGCTTCTTCGCTTGAGGGGAAAGGGATTGCCTCGTCGTAAGGGGGCTCAGCCTGGAGATTTGTATGTGAAGATAGAGATCGTTGTGCCGAAAAATCTTTCACTTCGTGAAAAAGAACTGTTTGAAGAGTTGGCGAAAATCTCTTCTTTTAATCCGAGAAGGCAGTAATTTATTGAAGCTCCAGAGGTTTCAAAGGCAAAACAGCTGGAGAAGAGAGAGAAAGAACTTCAATAGTGATTGAATCGGAACGGCCTTTTTCATCCATTACGGATATATTATGTTGCCCCGGAGAGAGTTGCCAGAAAATCTCTTTCGGGGCTTTTATTTTGCCGAAAAATTGATTATCTATATACCAGAACAAGAAGCCACTTGCACCTTCGCTGCGAAGGGCAATCTTTTGTTTTCCCCCAGTCGGTGTTATAAAAAACTGGGTATTATTTAGTGGAGACGTAATTGTTATAGGAGAATCTTCTGTATAAACTCTTCTTGTTGAACTCATGAGAGCCAGTTCGGAAGGCCAGACAATCACAGGCTCCCCTCTCCGCATTTGATGAATGGAGCAGCGGTCATTTCTAGATATTCCAGGAATATACCAATCAATTCTATGTGTAGGACAACTTTCCGAGGGTGGAAGCCCAGATAGAGCGCAGACTGTTCTGCGACCTAGACTACTTGGCGGAGCATACCATTTTATTTTGTTTTGTGTTGCCCAGCTCAGCATTTCTATTGCGGTAGGAGCAGCTAGTTTCAAACCAGTAAGAACAGGATTGGGAAAGCCCGCCGGATCCCCAAACCAAACGACGATAGTGTATTCAGGGGTATACGCAGCTGTCCAGGCATCTCTTAAACCGTAAGACGTTCCTGTTTTAAAGGCTATGTTCATATTCTGATCGACTAAAGCTTCTCTACGCATGGGGAGGAGACGGGTTTGATCTTTCAGAATATCGGCAATAAGAAAGGAACTTGCTTCGTCAAAAATTCGTTTCTCGTAAGAAGGAGTCGAACCTTTAATCATCTGAAGAGGTCGCTGAATTCCCAAGTTGGCTATAGTTTCGTATGCCAAAGCCATTTGCATAACAGTTGTTTCGCACCCTCCTAAAATAAGGGAATCTCCGTAGTAGAGAGTATCTTCATTCAAAGAGGTGATTCCCGCAGACCGTAATGTTTGGAGCAAAGTTTCTCCTCCTACTTCTCGGAGAACTCTTACGGCTGGAACATTCAAAGATTGGGCCAGGGCTTGTCTGGCTGAGACGGGGCCTCTATATCGCAAGTCGAAGTTGCGAGGGGAAAGCCCTCCAAAAGAAAGAGGTGTATCGGCTAAAAGAGAAGAAGGGGTAAGAATACCTCGACTAAAGGCTTCAAGATATGCAAAAGGCTTCAAAGCTGATCCTGGAGAACGCAGAGCCTGGCAACAATCAATCCAGCTTCCCGACTGGCGGGTTCCAAATCGGCCATTCCCTACATATGCCAAGATATTACCGGTAGGATTGTGAATGAGTAAAGCAGCTCCCGTAATTGAAGATGGAAGAGTGTTGAGTGTTCGTTGAAGAGTGTGCTCTATCTGATTCTGAAGCTCTACATCTAGCGTCGTTTCTATGCGCGAGCTCGTTACTTTCTGCAAAACTTCATGCGCAAAATGAAAAGCCATAGCGGGCATATCAAAAGAGCGTTCAGGAAGTGGTGCTTTTTTCCCTTCGATACACTTTTCTTCTGAAATAATCCTCTGTTCGACAAGAGAGTTCAATATAGAGTCGCGAAGTGTTTTTGCTCTTTGAGGGTTGCGATCTGGACGGTAGAGAGATGGGCCACGCAACATTCCGATGAGAAGAGCCGCCTCTTCCACAGAGAGAGATGATGCTGGTTTCCCAAACCACATGCGACTTGCAGCTTCTACGCCTCTTATATTGCTCCCAAAGGGAGCTCTATTCAGGTAAATTTCAAGAATATCTTTTTTTGACACTCCCTGTTCGAGTTTCATTGCTTGAAGAAATTCAGCCGCCTTGACAAGTATCGTTCGAGGACGGGGATTGGAGAGGCGAATGACTTGGCTCGTAATGGTAGAGGCTCCAGAAACAACTCTTTTGGCCTTTATATTTTGCAACGCGGCACGAATAATGGCCTGAAAATCAACACCATGATGTGACCAGAATTTTCGGTCTTCGATAGCTACGGCTATTTGAGGAAGCCATGGGCTCATCTGTTCGTAAGGTATTGGAATACACCATTCTGATTCTGGAGAGAGCCCCACATAAAAAGTTTTTCCTGTTCTGTCAAGAAGGACTCGCGATACTGGCCAATGTTGTACTTTTTCAATTTGAAGCGGGACGAAAGAGGGGCTGGCCCAAAGGAGCGATAAGAGAGAAGCTCCAATAGCCAGCCCTTTTATCCATTTCTTATTCAATAGTGAATATGCCTCCACGACTCAAACTTCTGACACCTGGATTGTACATGTCTTCTATATAGACGGGAGGAAGAGCAAAAGTACCTTTTGTTACAGCGCGCACTGTATAACGATAGATAAGAGATTCTTCAATGTTTGAGATAAAGAGTATCAGACGATCATCTCGTTTCTCTGCTCGCACATTGGCTCCGCTGGCAGGCATGAAGTAGATTTCTCCAGCAGATTCAATCTCAACGCCGCCAGGAAGGATATCAGAAAGAACAAGAGAGGTTATTGGTGCCTGTGGCCTTATGTGCAATTCTACAGTGATTTTTTCTCCCAAAGACGCATGTTCTTTTATGAGCCGTTCTACCTCAATTCCTTTGTTATAAGGATCTTGAGGAGTTGTCGGTATACCAGAAAGAGTCATGCCATAATGGAGAACGCCGTTGCCACGTTTTTGAAGTTTAAGGTCTGTAGCAACATCATCAAGAGATATTGCCGTACTCTCTTTTTCTGTAGTTTTGGCGAGTGTCGTTCCATCAGCAGCGAGAATATCTGCTGTAAAGGGTTCTTTTTGAAGAGCGTAGGTTTTCTCTATATATCGTCCGAGAGCAATAAGGGCAAATGCATTTTCCTGTGTTGTTGACCAGCCCTCTTTTTTCATATTTTGTATAAGTCCAGAAGCCAATGCCGTAGTTTCCGGTGCCATTGGATCAAGACTATTCCACATGAGAAGAAGTAATGCTCTGTTTCTCCAATAGAGTTCAAAGGTTTTACCAGGAGTTGTCTCTTCCTTTCCTTCATCTGTGGGCGCTACCACATCACCAAGTTCTTTGAGGGGAGCTGTGTTTTTAGAATAGAGGGCATAGGCTCCAGCAAGGAAAATCCGTCCCGAGTCTTTCATATTCTCTTTCTGACTTTTAAGATGCTCCATCCATCCCAATGGTGGCTCCCCATGAAGGGTGAGGACGTAAGCAGCGTAGGCACGGGTAGAGAAGCCATCAGCACCTTCTTCGTCGCTCAAAGAAAGAATTTGGCGCATATAAGATAACGCTCCGCTCAAAAGGGTTTCGGAAATAGGTATATTCTTTTGAGAGGCTTCCACAAGGAAATGGGTAGCATATATGCTGCCCCACATATCGGCAATTCCATCTCCGCTCCATGAAGCAAAACTTCCATCGAAGAGTTGCAGGTTAGCGAGACGACGCAGAATAGCTTCAAGTTGGTCTTTTACTTCTTTCTCCGACGTGAGAAGGGGATCAAGTTTTTGAGCCAGATCGGGCAGTACAAGAAGTGGCCATCCCTTTGATACTGTTTGTTCCAGACAATCATAAGGATATGTTCTCACGAAATTGAAAGCCCCTGTTAGATTGGCAGTAGGAAGCCCCGAAAGAAGAAGAGTGCCTTTCTGTGTTCCCGGGAACCATGATGTGTCAATATGAAGGAAATGATCTCCCTCTTCTGAAATCGTGCCATTTTTTACAATGGAGATTCTGGGGAACGGTGGCCGGATGGTAATCTCTTTTGAAAGCGTAAAGCTTTTCTCTCCCCATGTTGTTTTTATGTCAAGGGACCCAATTTGTGCCTTTTCGCCAATAAAAACTGGTACTTCTGTGTGTTTGCGCCCATTGGCAGGGACAGTAAGGCTCAGCGTATTGTTTTCTTCAACGGTCAGTCCTTTTGTTTCTATAATTTGAAGAGTTACCTTTTGTTCCTTATCACTTCGAGAAAAGACGGTAATGGGCATCATAAGACAATCTTTTGGTGCAACAGCTCGAGGAAGAGTCGTCTCTACAACAATATCTCTTTGAATAATGACGGGGCGGGATGCAGATCCAAAAGCTGAGTCTGTTGCAGCGATAGCCATTAAACGTCCCTTCCCGCTGAATTCAGGAATATCGAGAGATATGCTGGCTTTACCATCGTTATCTGTCTCGATGTCTCCCTCAAAAAGTGACAATATTGTAAAAGACTTTCCTGTAAGAAGAGGAGAGAGTAGTCCCCCCATAGCGGCACTGTACATGGCTTCTGCGCTGTCTCCTCCAGCTGGGTGAAGCTGCTGTGTTTTTCGAGATTCAAGAGGCATCAATTGGTCGTACATATCGTTTGTCAGGGGCGACAGCTCTCTTTTACTTAAGAAAAATGTATCAGGTGAAGGTGTCGCATACCCTGTCAGACCAAGAATTCCTTCATCGACCAAGGCCAGAGCTACGTGTCCCTTTACAGGTTTATCTTGATAATTTTTAAGCTGAATGGTGACAGGAAGCGTTTTCCCTGGTTCGACCTCTTCTGAGCTTTCAATAGAAACAGATAGGTGACTTTCCGGTGAGCCAACAACGAGTGGTACTGTTCCTAAAGCTCTGTGAGCTCCCCAAGCATCATAATCTTTTTCAGAAACCGGCCGAATAACCCAAGCCGTGCAGTAAGCATTGGGAATCATTTCATCAGTTATTTTTACCTTTAATGTCGTTTCGCCAGATTTTATCTCCTCAATTTTGCGAGTGATCTGTTTATCTGTTTCTACAGTGAAAAGAAGCAGCCCCTCAAAAGGAGATCTGATTTGGATAGTTGCCGTTTCTCCTGGAACGTATTTTTCTTTATCTGTTGAGAGAAGCACTCTATCGATAAGGGGAGATCCTCCATCACCCTCTCCAAAGGCATACCATACCTCAAGTCGTGTAGAGGCGGAACTTCCCGTTGCCTGATCTTCAAAACGGACGAGATATTCTCCTGGATCTTGTGGTGTAAAAGAAAATGTTCCGATGCCTTCTGAAAGAGCGATTTCTTTTACATCTGCTGTTCCGATTTCTTCCTGTTCTTCCATACGAGTTTGGTCACCGTAGCGTTTGAGAGTATAGTGTTTCATTACTTTGGCTACAGAGGCGGTAACAGAGTTCAGAGGGGCAGCACCTCCGTCTGGAGTTACTGCGGCTACGCGCATTTCGTATGGTTTTTGTGGAACAGGAGTCTCTTTGCTTTTCTCAATTCCCAACATATAGAGAGTGGGATAATAGGGAATCTTTATTGTTTCAGGAACCCAACGTCCACCTTCTTCTCTGACTTTGACGGTAAAAAGAAAGTGAAGTATTGATGGCGCTTCTAGCCCTTCTTTTATCGTGTAATTCAGTGTTCCCTTGCCTTCTTCATCAAGGTTGCCTTGTCCAATAAATTCTGTAATACTCTTATGCTCTTTTTCTGCATCTCCGAAAGTGTAGGCTGCCCATTGGGAATTAGTGAAAGAGACGGGCATGGTCCTAACCTCCGCCTCCCATGGAAGATCGGATGCTGGAGCTCCAAAAAGATACTGAGAGGAGAAGGAAAGAGTAACATCTTCTCCCGGTTCAAGAGTCTTTATACTTTCATCTATTGCGACTTCAAGACGAGGTGGAGCAAATTCCTCTATATAAAATGTCATTGTTCCAAGAGGAGCTTTTTCATTTCCAGGTAGAGAGAGGGCCAATTGGTAGGTGCCCGTCATGCTGTTTTCAGGAACAGCCCATGAATAGAGCAACGTTCCCTCTTTTGATAGTTCCGCCGTAGAACGGGCAAGCTCTTTCCCATTGCCAGATCGAATAGTTACAAGAAGGGGGAAAGGCTTGGGAGCTTGTCGTTTCTCATCTCTGACGATAGCCTTGAATTGAGCTGTTTCTCCAGGTCTAAATATATTCCTTGGGGCGAAACAAAAAGCTTCATATCCCTTTCTGAGATATGGACGGCCGGATATATCGAAGCCGTTATCTGCAAGAATATTTCGGTCAAGACGCAGAAAAGAGAGATCATCGTCTTTTTCTACGGTGAGCAGATAGGGGTGTTGATTGTCATCCCATGGAGAGGTTCGATGAAGCATAAAAACACCGTCTCGGCCCGTTTTCCCCTCTGCTATGAGTTGATTACTTCGTGAATAGATTCTGACATTGGCTCTAGATGTAGGTGTGAGTTTCTGAATAGAATTAACCCATACCATAATTCCCTCTGAATAGGTTCTTGCCACAATGCCAATATCTGTTACGGCAACAACCTGCTGTGCTTCTTGCCACGTGTTGGGGTCAGCATTTTTAGCAGTAAGCAGGAATACGCCTTTATGGTCTTTTGCCAAATCGCGAATGTCTACGGCACGTCGTTCAATCTTGTTGGGAGCGCCGGAAATTCGGGCTTTCTTTTGCACAACAAGGCGAGAGAGCTCTCTTGGGATAGCGTTGGTGCCTGTGAGCATTGCGTAGGAAATATTGTTTTCGTAGAGACGCCAAAGAGTCAGGTCAACTTCATTGATATTGACAGTTTCAATAGGAATCCTCAGATCTTCTGCCGGTGTCAGAAACATCCCAGCGTTAGGAAAGTCTATAGCTGCATCAATATCTGAAAAAACAAAAGCCTTTATAAAATCTTCTTCCAGTGTGCTTCCTGAACGGGCAGCTAGTCCTTTCTTAAGCGTAACCACGTATCTTTGACGAGGTTGAAAAGCCCCTTCGATAGAGAAACCACTGTACTCTGGATTTAACGTAAAAGGTATTTCAGGTTCAAGAGAAATATAATTTTTCGCTTTTGCAACATCAACCGGAGTAGATGTCTGCATCGTAATTGATCCTCGGCGTGGAGATTGAGCATATGCCCAGGAACTACGTATAGTTAACCTCTTTGAAAGAGAAATTTTCTGCAATATTTCCTTTTCGAGTGGAAGAGGACCACTTTCGCTTGTAAGTCCAGAGGCAATATTTAAAGTCAAGGAGTCTCCGTCAAAAGAACGTGTAGTAAGAGATATGGAACGAGAAGGGCGTTCCCCTATAACAGCATATGGAACAGATCGCCCCAGAGAATCTTTTAGAGTTGCAAATCCCCTAAGCCTGATGGGTGAGACGGGAAGGGAAAAGATAAGCTCAAGTGTAGCGCTTCCATCTTCTGTGAAATCAACTTGACGGGCTTCCATAAAAGATAACGGTTCCGTATTGAAAGAAAATGTATGCCGTCCGGCAAGCAACCTCCCCTTCTGATCACGAATATTCTCTTTGAGTTCCACGTTATATTGTGTGGCTGGAGAAAGTGGAGCGAGAGGCTTTAAAGTAAAGGTTTGAGAATCGTTCCACGTTCCTTCTGCAGGAAGCTCAGGCCGGATTATTATGGGCCATGAGTCGGTGGTTGTTACTGGCGAAGAAAAGACTACCGTAATGTGAGGCGTTCCTTCTTTAACTTGTCCTTGAGGTTTACAGTCGGTAACGACGAAGTCTTCTGCTCCAAAGGCGTATCCGGAAATAAGAATGGAGAGAAGAACACCCAAACACAGAAAACGAATTATTTTTTTATTCATGGAAGTACCTCCATATCTATAGGTCTACCATTAATTGTACATGCTTATGGACATGATGAATATTGTTTCCATTATATCCACTCTTGTTTTATTGGCCTAAAAGATAAAATTTCACCTAATTTAAAAAACAAAGAAAAAAAGAGAAAATAAGATGTAAATAGAATAAATCATAAATAAAATGGATTAGTTCAAACTCTGCTCTCTTGAATGACCAATCCTGACCTTTATAATACTTATTGGTTAGTAAAGGTCAAAGCCGTCGAAGATAGAGTGAGGCGGTCTTTCGGGGAGGTTCTAATTATGGATATAACGAAATTTACACGAAAATCACAAGAAGCACTCTCGTCTGCTCAGGATATGGCTCTTCGATGGGGGCATCAAGAGGTAGATGGCGAGCATTTGCTTCTTGCTCTTCTTGAACAGTCGGAAGGTTTGATTCCCCGTATTCTTCAGAAAATGAACGTATCTGTAGATGCCTTGAAAAGGGATGTGCAAAGAGAACTGGAGAAACGACCGCGAGTTTCTGGGCCTGGGCTTGAGCCCGGAAAAATTTACATTTCACGGCGAGTTTCCCAGATTCTTATTGAAGCACAGGAACGGGCAGAACGTTTAAAGGACGAGTACGTTTCTGTCGAACATATTTTTTCGTGTCTTTTAGAAGAAGGTTCAACAACGGTTTCTGGCCGAATTCTTGCTCAGCACCATATTACGTCAGAGACTTTTTTAGAGACGTTGACTGCTGTTCGAGGAGCTCAGCGTGTATCGAGTGAAAACCCAGAAGAGACATATGAAGCCCTCGACAGATATGGACGGGATCTCGTGAAAATGGCTCGTATGGGCAAACTTGATCCTGTTATTGGCCGAGATGAAGAGGTACGAAGAGTTGTTCGTATTTTAAGCCGTAAAACGAAGAATAATCCTGTCCTTATCGGAGATCCCGGCGTAGGAAAGACAGCTATAGTTGAAGGACTCGCGCAACGTATTGTACGTGGCGATGTTCCTGAAGGGTTAAAAAATCGAAGTATTTTTGCCCTTGATATGGGCTCACTTGTGGCTGGTGCGAAATTCAGGGGAGAGTTTGAGGAGAGGCTAAAAGCTGTTCTAAATGAAATAAAAAATAGTGAGGGTCGTATTATCCTCTTTATTGACGAACTACATACAATCGTTGGAGCCGGGGCGGCAGAGGGGGCAATTGACGCTGGGAACATGTTAAAACCCATGCTGGCCAGAGGCGAGCTTCATTGTATAGGAGCTACAACGGTAGACGAATATCGCAAACACATAGAAAAAGATGCGGCTTTGGCTCGTCGCTTTCAGCCTGTTTTAGTTGAGCAGCCCGACGTGGAAGATACAATTTCAATTTTGCGAGGTTTGAAAGAACGTTTGGAAGTTCATCACGGAGTGCGTATTCGAGATAATGCCCTGGTTGGAGCTGCCGTTCTTTCCAATAGATATATTACTGACCGTTTTTTGCCAGATAAGGCTATTGATTTGGTCGATGAAGCCTGCGCCATGATTCGAACGGAAATTGACTCTTTGCCAGCAGAGCTTGATGCAGCATCTCGAAAGGTTATGCAGCTCGAAATAGAAGAAGCTGCTTTGAAGAAAGAGAAGGATGAAGCAAGTCTTGAGCGGCTGAAGACACTTCAGAAAGAACTTCAGGAAGCACGGGAAGAAGCAGATACTCTCAGAGCCCAGTACGAAAGTGAAAAAGAAGTTATAACACGTGTACGCTCGTTACGAGAAGAGATAGATACAGTAAAAAGAGAGATCGAAAAAGCTGAGAGAGAATACGATCTGAATAAAGCTGCTGAATTGAAACATGGACGTCTTCCCGAGCTTCAGCAACAGTTGAAAAAAGAAGAGGAGGCACTTGCTTTAAGGCAGGGAGGTTCCCGGCTTTTAAGAGAAGAAGTTACTGAAGATGAGATCGCAGATATTGTTAGTCATTGGACTGGCATTCCCGTGACACGCCTTATGGAAGGGGAGCGGGAAAAGCTTCTTAAGCTTGATGAAATTCTTCATAAGCGTGTGATAGGACAAAACGAAGCGGTAGATCTTGTGGCAGATGCTGTTATACGGGCACGATCAGGAATTAAAGATCCTCGTCGACCTGTTGGTTCCTTTATTTTTCTGGGGCCCACAGGTGTAGGAAAAACAGAGCTTGCCAAAACATTGGCAGAGGCTCTTTTTGATAGTGAAGAGAACATGATCCGAATTGATATGTCTGAGTATATGGAAAAGTTTTCTGTATCTCGTCTTATAGGAGCCCCTCCCGGATATGTGGGCTATGAAGAGGGAGGTCAACTTACGGAGGCCGTTCGACGCAGACCCTATTCTGTTATTCTTTTCGATGAAATAGAGAAGGCTCATCAGGATGTTTTTAACGTATTGCTTCAAATTCTTGATGATGGACGTGTTACCGATAGTCATGGACATGTAGTGGATTTCAAAAATACCGTGATTATTATGACGAGTAATATAGGTGCCCCCTATCTTCTTGACGGAATTACAGCGCAAGGTGAAATTAAGGAAGATGCACGAAACGCTGTTATGAGAGAGCTTCGTCAGTCTTTCCGTCCGGAGTTCTTAAACAGGGTTGATGACATTGTCCTTTTTAAGCCTCTTCAGAAAGAAGAGATAGAGAAGATTGTGTTGTTACTTACAGAGGCGTTACGAGATCGCTTAAGAGATCGCCGTATCGATCTAGAACTTACAGATGAAGCTGTTCAATTTATAGCGGATGCTGGATACGACCCTGTTTTCGGAGCACGTCCCCTGAAAAGATACATTGTGAGACAGCTTGAAACCCGTATAGCTCGGGCTCTGATCTCTGGAAAGATACGGGAAGGGAGTGTCGTTTCTGTCACTGTTGAAAACGGGGCTCTTGCAATAGATACAAAAACTAACTAACAGTTCGGATCAGAACTGATCGTAATATAGAGAAAAGCGTCGGAGGACATTCCGACGCTTTTTTGTATATAATGAGTATCTGAGGGGTGAGGAAGGAGTTGACATAGTGAAACGCAGTGTACACGGTTTATTTTTGATTTTCTTAGCAGTCTTTTTTGTCGTAAATCCATATCTTGCGGAAGCATGTACCACTGTTTTAGTTGGTAAAGATGTGAGTATTGACGGTTCGGTTATTAACTCTCATACGGCAGATAGTTGGTATGATTCTAATTTGAGAGTTGTTCAAGGTGCAAAGTATCCAAAAGGGACAATGATGGATGTCTATATAAACCTTTTGGGAGAAGATAGAAATCCTCCACGTGTTATTGGACAAATACCCCAGGCAGAAGAGACATATACCTATTTTCATGTTGGGTATTCATGTTTCAATGAACATCAACTTTCTATTGGCGAGAGTACTGTGGGGCAGAAAGATGAATTACAAGCATTCTTACCAGATGCGAGGGGAATTTTAACTATAGAGCAACTTGAGATTTTAGCCCTTCAACGAACCAAAACGGCTCGCGATGCAATTCGTCTTATCGGTTCAATGGCTGAAAAATATGGCTTTCTTCCTTCTTGTGCAGGCCAGGGGGAGTCTCTTACAATTGCAGATCCCTATGAAGCCTGGATTTTTGAAATACGCAGTGTGGGCTTTGGCTGGACACCAGAAAGTAAAAAATCAGGTGCTGTCTGGGCTGCTCGGCGTGTTCCCGATGATGAAGTTGCTGTTGTAACAAATGGTAGCGTTCTTACATATATAGATCTTTCAAAGCCAGATTATTTTATGGCGTCAAAGAATTACATAGATGTAGCTATTGAACATGGTTGGTACGACCCTAAAAGGGAAAAATCTTTCAACTGGAGAAACGCCTATACCCCAAAAACGGGATATTGGTCGATGTACGCTCCATGGGTAAGAGAACGTTTGCATTACCTCTATAAATCATTGGCACCTTCAAAAGAGTGGGATCCCAATGGTGATCTCGCCTGTTATCCTTTTTCTATTAAACCAGAGAAAAAACTTGGAGTTCGAGACGTCATAGCTTTGCTTCGTTCTCCCCTTGAAGGAACTCCATTTAACATGGAGGAGCATCCGGCGTGGCTTGTTCCTGATGTAAATGGTCACTTGTCAAAAAGTGAGTTGGCAACGCCATTTCCAGATAGGGCCATGCGGACTCTTCTAAACATTCCTTATCACAGACCTGTATCGGCAAGAACGTCTTATAGCTTTGTTTCCCAATCGCGATCGTGGTTGCCTGATAGTGTCGGTGGAGTCATGTGGTTTTCGTTGGGACACCCTCACATGAGTACGTATGTTCCTGTTTATGCCGGTGTGACGCAAACTCCAAGTGAATGGCGCAATTTCAATATGGATCAGTTTTCACCTTCTTCTGCTCGATGGGTTTTTATGCTCACGGGAGATTTGGTCAATAAGAGATATCAGCAGGCTTTTCGTGATTTAGAAGAAATGAGAAGGCCAATAGAAGGTGACATCTTTAAAAGGCAGTCAGAAGTGGAGAAGAGGGCTCTTGATTTATTGAAAAAAGATAAGGATGCGGCTGTTAGTTTTCTAAATGAAGAGACAGAAAAAAATATGAACGAAGTCAAACAAAAATTCTGGGATTTTTGTACATTCCTTATAGCTAAATATACGTGGAACAGGTCTTGGTAGTATGAGCTTTGGGAAAAAATGCGGGTTGTATTTACTTGTTGTAATATTTTTGGCAGGGTTTTTGCTGCTTTTCCCTCAACATGGATGGAGCAAATCTTCTGGGCGTGTGATCTATGTTGTTGGGGACAAAGCATTGACTCCCTTTGAGTATCTTAACGATCGTCAGTTGCCAGAGGGGTTCTTTATCGATGTTTTGGAAACCATTGCCAAGAAGCAAGATCTTTCTCTTAATTTCCAAATGGTGCACTGGACAGAAGTGGAGTCTCTTCTTTATTCTTCTCGCGTTGATTTGATACTTGGCGTGGTAAGCGCAAGAGAAGAATCAGCTATTCTCCCCCATATGGCACCTATTATAAATATCCCCTCCGTTCCAGATGTATCTCAGAGAGAAGCAGCTTTTTTGCCTGATGTTTCTGGTAAGGAAATAGGCGAGTTCTATTTTTCTTTACCTGTCATCAAAGTTCCATACGCTGTTTTTACAAGAAAAGGTCTTGAAGGCAGCCGCTTAAGTGACGTTGCAGGAAAGACGGTGATTGTGGAGCAGGGAAGTGCAGAAAAAGCATATCTTCAATCAAGTTACCTCACGTCGAAAGTTTTAATCGTAGATAATCCTGTCGAAGGCATACATCTCGTTTCTTCGGGACAGTATGACTTTGTGCTGATGGGGCTTTATCAGGGATTATCTATGTGTAAAAAGCTCAAAATCAATAATGTAGTTCCGTTGGAATCCTCTCTTTTTACCAAAGAGTGGGGATTTACCATTACTCATGGGGATATTACATTGGCTCGAATGCTTAAACAAGGTTTGAGTCAAATATACAGTGACGGGACATATGAGAAACTTTATAAAAAATGGTTTGATCAATTTAAGCATGAAGGATTTGTTGATAAAACGCTTCTCATAAAGGTACTCAGTGCCTTTGTCGTTGCCATTTTCCTTATCCTTTTATGGAATTTCTCTTTGAAAAAACAGGTTGCACGAGTTGTGAAAGAGAGAGAAAAGTTGATCGACTTCATTCGAGATGGAATATTGGCTGTCGATTCTGTGGGACGTATAACTCTCATTAACCATTCAGCTATGAAGTTGCTTGGAATTCATTATGATGCTGAAGGTGAGGATGTCGACTCATTGGTTCCTGAAATTAATCTGAAGGGAGTTCTTTCTTCAAAAGAGGCTGTTTATGACCTTGAACAAAATGTAGGTGGCGCCCCTTTGATTATTAACAAGGTTCCAGTGACGATCAATGGTCAGATTTGCGGTGCAATAGCCAGTTTTCGTGATATGTCTGAAATACACGCCATGGCTGAAGAAATGACAGGTGTGCGCATGTACGTTGAATCGCTTCGCGTGCAGAACCATGAATTTATGAATAAGTTGCAAGCTATAGCAGGGCTTATCCAGCTGGGAAAATATACAAAGGCTCTGAATTTTATTTCTCAGGAACAGGCTCCAGGGCAAACAATGGCTTCTATGATAGCTGAACGAATTAAGAATCCGGCAGTAGGAGGTATTTTGCTTGGGAAAATGGGACGATGCCGAGAGCTTGGCATAGGTTGTGAAATTACCCCAGATAGCTACTGTGGAGAATCAATTAAAATTAGTGATCAGGCTCTGGTTATTATTGTGGGCAATCTTATGGAGAATGCTATCGAAGCCATGCTTCAAGCTTCAATAAAGGTTCCTCGTATCAGCTTTTCCATTTTCGATGAATCGAACCAGATTATGTTGAGTGTCTGGGATAATGCCGGAGGGCTAACGGAAGAAAATGCAGAGAAAATTTTCGAAAAGGGCTTTTCAACAAAGGCGCGACCACGAACGTCAGGTTATGGCCTATATAATATCAGGCGGATGGTTGATGCTTTAGGTGGCGATATTTGTCTTGATTTCAAATATGGAGAATATACTGAGTTTATAGTGACTCTCCCCAACGGAGAAGGAGGAGATCTGATTGAATAGAATAGACGTTCTCGTTGTGGAAGATGATCCAATGGTGGCAGAAATTCACCAGAACTTTATTAATTCACTTGAAGGGTTCCGTGTTGTAGCTGTCGCGGGAGATGGCCAAAAAGCGCTGGATTTACTCGACACGCTTTCTATACGGCTATTAATTCTTGACATTTTCCTTCCCGGACTTGATGGTCTCAATGCACTGCGTAAAATAAGAGAACAGAAGAAAAACGTTGACGTCATTATTGTCTCAGCGTCACGCGATGCAAATACAGTAAACGAAGCAATACAAGCAGGAGCTTTTGATTATATAGTGAAACCCTTTGTTTATGACCGTTTGAAAGCCTCTCTTGAATCTTTTAGGCAAATGGATAGTAAGCTTAGAAAAGGATCAGGAGATTTTGATCAATCAGAGATTGATAGCTTGTTTCAGGTGAAAAATAGAAAAAACTATCAGACGACTCTTCCCAAAGGACTCAACCCCGAAATGTTAAAAAAAGTTATCACCTTGCTAAAAAAAAGCAACTGTTCGCTTTCCGCGGTGGAAACAGCAGAAGTCTTGCAGGTTTCCCGTATTACTGCTCGAAGATATCTTGAATATCTCGTCGCTTCTGGAAAGGCGACGATGAAGCGAGAGTATCAGGAAATCGGCCGCCCTATCAATAAGTACTGACTTATATAACGTGGGAACCGGATGGTTTCCTTACCTAAAATAGAGACGTTTGTTACTAAACTATCAATGTTCTCATCCTTTATGACAGGAATCATGGCGGGTCTTTTAAAGACCCGCTTTTTGTGTATCATAATATAGGGTGAGGAGGGGAAAAATGAAGAATCTTTTTGATAAAAAGAATATTGATTGGAGTAAAGAGATTTCAGAGATATTAGCGACAGGTAGCAACGTTAGAGTTGAACGTATTGTTTCTACAGGTCAATCTTCCCCGAAGGATTTTTGGTATGATCAGGAAGAATTCGAGTGGGTTTGCGTAATACAAGGCGAAGGTATAATCGATTGGGCTGATGGGGCTCGACGTACTTTAAAAGTTGGAGATTGGGTTCTTATCTCACCTCACGAAAAACACCGTGTCTCCAGCACTACAAAAGAGCCACCGTGTATTTGGCTTGCTTTTTTTTGGAAAGAGTAATACACCCCTACGGTTCTTTTTTTTATTAAGACGTGTTACGATATAAAAAGTTTTTGTTATTCAGGGGGCAAAAAATCATGATAGACAGAACCGTATGTGTGGATCGTCCTAAATTTAAACTTTCTCTTCTTTCGATTGGACATTTTTTCAATGACCTTTATGCAGCGTTTCTCCCGACATTTGTTCCAACTCTTATATCTCGACTTGGTATTACTATGGCTCAGGCGGGATTACTTAATTCTGTGGTTGGTATTATACATATTTTTCTTCAGCCATTACTCGGATATGTTTCAGATCGGACTGCACGTTCATACTTAGTTATGATTGGGCCCATCTTGACATGTCTCGGGGCAACCTTTCTTCCAAGTTCTCCTACGTATGGAATGGCTCTTTTTTTAGTGGGACTTTGGGGAGTAGGTAGTGCCACCTTTCATCCTCAGGGACATGGAGGAGTGGGACATGTTGTTCCTCAGGAAAAATTAACCGTTTCATTGGCAATTTTTAGTGTTGCCGGAAATATAGGAGTAACGATAAGTCCTCTTTTTGCAGTTGCTTTGGCAAAAATAGTGGGGGTAGAGAAAATCCCTTATATTGCCATTGTACCTGTTCTTATTCTCGCGATTGCTATTTATCGGTATATGCCTGTTTTAAGTGAAGAAGCGGCCGAGTTCCCTAAGAATCAGGGGGGACTTTTTCACTCTTTATTTTCAGTGCTTGGAGTAATCTATCCAGTATGGATGGTTTCTATGGCGCGAGATGCAACGAGCCAGGGAATTCGATTCTTTCTCCCCATCCGTATTGTTTCTGAAGGCGGCAACATTAGTATGGTTGGAACTATTCTCTTTTTGATTATGCTGTGTAGCACAATTGCTATGCTTATTAGCGGTAAACTTTCTGATAGATGGGGAAAGGTTCGAGTTCTTATATTTGTTCTTATCGCTGGTCCCATCTGTATGATTCCTGCTGCTTATATAGGTGGAAAAACATCAATAATATTATATATTCTGGGAACATCTCTTCTTAATTCAAGTATGCCTATAACGGCGGCAGTAGCTCAGGAACAGGTTCCTCATTCTCGAGGTATGGCGAGTTCCATTGTTATGGGATTATCGTGGGGGGTAGCCAATTTGTTGACAGGGCCGTTAGGAAAGTTGGGCGATGTCTTTGGAATTACCAGCACAATGCTTGTGGTTGCGGCACTTCCTCTTCTTGCTCTTCCCATGGTTTTTATGAAGTCGTTTCGATCCGCTGAATAAGAAGATTTAAAGACAAGAGGCATGAATATTGTTTGTGCCTCCTGTCTTTTATCTAAAAAATGTTCCTTCCCATAAACCTGTAAAAAAGGAACGGGCGTTTATTCCTATCCTTTTGGTATCGTATCCGCCCTCTTGAACGACAAGAGTAGGGTATTTCTCCTTACCAATATCTCTGCCATTTGCGTAAAAATCTTTAGCCGTTAAGTTCCAACTTCCTGTAGGGTCTTTTTGTGCAGTATCGAATCCAAGAGCTACAACAAGAAAGGAAGGAGAGAAGCGGCGTATTATTTTGAGGGCACGATGAAGGGCCTCTCCATATTTTTCCCCGTCAATATTCTCCGATAAAGGAATATTAACGTTATATCCCTTTCCTTCCCCTTCCCCTTTTTCATCTTCAAATCCACTGAAATAGGGATAGGCAAAGGATGGGTGACCGTGAATCGAGATTGTGAGGACGTCATTTCTTTTGTAGAAAATATTTTGTTGTCCATTGCCGTGATGATAGTCAATATCAAGGATGGCTACCGTACCCCTATGACTGAGATACTGGGCTGCAGCGGCTGTACTATTTAGATAACAGAACCCTCCAAAGGCTCTTCGTTCACTATGATGGCCTGGAGGGCGAATTAAGGCATAGGCAAGGTGATGGCCTTCTTCGAGAAGCTTGGCTCCAGTAATGGCACAGTTTATTGCTTGACGGGCCGCTTGCCATGCAGGGCCGTTTAGAGGTGTAAATGTATCTATACAATAGTATCCTGCACGTATAACAAGTTCTTTGGGAGGTCGGGTTGCATTTCGTATGGGGAAAACATAAGGATAGACTGACGGATTTTTGCCTATAGATGTGCATACTTTTTTAAGATAGTCTAAAAAATCTCCATCGTGAATATTACGAAGCCATGAATCAGGTATAGGGCGAAGTCTTTCTTCTTTGAAAAGCCCGCTTTTCTCTAGATGGGAAAGAATTCGACCAATGCGAGCAGGGGATTCGACATAACCTCTTTCATGTACATGATGAATAATATGTTCTTTGTTCATAAGTAGCGCTATCTTTTCATCATCTGGAATATTTCGAACAGGTAAGGATGCCTGTGCTTCTTTTATATAAACAAATGGACGTAAACGTATAGGATCGTCATTGAATGAGTTAACGACCATACTTATATACTCTGGTGGACAGATTCCTTTGTATTTCTTTTCAAGTATTGTTCGTACAATGCGTCGGGCTAGACCTTTTGAAAGAGGTCGGTTTTGCCCCAAATCATCAAAGACAAGATATGGAGGATTGTCTCCCCCTTCTTTGAGAGGTGTTTCATAGCGAGTTCCGATTATGGGGCGGGCGCCAAAGTACTCATAGAAGTGGAGGCGGGCTCTATTTTCTTTTCGTATCTCTGGGTTTCTGGAAATGGCAGGATCATCAGGTAAACATTCAAAAAATATTCCGCGACACTCTAAGAGAAGAGCTTCTTGTCGTATTCGTTCATATAGAGCTCCTCCTATGCCTCGCCCTGTTGTCAATTTTGCGGCTGCAAGATAGTCAAGATACATAAAGTGAAGAAGGGGATCCACAAGAGTCAAAGCAAAACCCTGAACCTTACGATGAGCCCCTTCTGCTACAAAAAGTATAGTTTGAAATCCATATTTTAATTGATCCCTGATTCTAAAAGGGAGTGCTTCTATTTCTTCTGACGTCAGTCCTGGAAATTGTTGTCTCAAAATTGCCTGAATCTGAATAAGAGCTTCTTTGTTAATCAAGAGCGTGTTATCGTAGATTCGGCGAATTCTGAACATAGTTACATCCTTTCTGTCTTTTCTGAAGACCACATCTCACTTCTTTTCTTGCGGGGAAGATTTTCAGGCTCCAT
Organism: Aminobacterium sp.; assembly: GCF_034926885.1. Taxonomy (NCBI): domain Bacteria; kingdom Thermotogati; phylum Synergistota; class Synergistia; order Synergistales; family Aminobacteriaceae; genus Aminobacterium; species Aminobacterium sp. The sequence goes on along the minus strand of NZ_JAYFQR010000017.1, from coordinate 97,859 downwards.
TGAGGCTCCTTCCCGTTCAAAAAGAGTTGCGACTCCTCCTGACGAAAGTTCTTTTTGATGATTGCATATAGAGCTGCATTGGCCGTTGCAGCGACTTTGGTTGTCATCTGGCTCAGTATAGACCGTAAGGACACCCTCAAAGTTACGTAAGACTGTTTTGCGATCTGATTGAGAAATAACATAATTGGGCATTACAGGAATTTTTCCTCCACCGCCAGGCGCGTCGACAACAAATGTAGGAACAGCAAGCCCGGAAGTATGTCCTCGAAGAAATTCCATAATTTCGATGCCCTTTCCAATAGACGTTCTGAAATGTTCTATTCCTTGTGAAAGATCGCATTGATATATGTAATACGGCCGCACGCGAATCTTCAATAACTGCTGGTTGAGTTCTCTGAAGATATAGGGACAGTCGTTAATGCCTCTTAGCAGTACGGATTGATTTCCCAAGGGGATTCCGGCATCCGCCAATTTTCTGCACGCTTCAGCAGATTCTGGCGTTATTTCCTTAGGATGGTTGAACTGTATGTTCATCCAGAGGGGATGATATCTTTTCAACATGTCGCAGAGAGTATCAGTGATTCTCATTGGCATAACGACGGGAACACGAGTTCCTATTCGAATGATTTCTACATGGGGAATGGCCCGTATTTCACGAAGAATTGATTCGAGATAGTCGTCTGCTAGAGTTAGAGGGTCTCCGCCAGAGATAAGAACGTCGCGTATTACCGGCGTTTTACGAATGTAGTCTATGCATGCTTCTATCTCTTTTTCACTTCGAGGATGATCTGTTTGGCCAGCAAAGCGTCTTCGAGTACAATGTCGGCAATACATGGAACATTGATCCGTAACCAACAAAAGGCAACGATCAGGGTAACGATGAGTCAGGCCGGGAACAGGTGAATCAATCTCTTCGTGAAGAGGATCTCTACGATCAGTTTGAGCAATAAGCGTTTCTTGCAGTGTGGGGATGCACTGCTTACGTATAGGGCACGAAGGATTATTCCTATCCATAAGAGAGGCGAAGTATGGAGTGATAGCCATTCTAAGTACGTTAAGGCTACGTTTAATGGTAGCCGACTCACTCTTCGTCAACTCTACAACTCGTTCAAGTTGTTCTACATTTGTAATACGGTTTGCCAGTTGCCAATGCCAATCATTCCAGTTTTCTTCACCTGCTTCCTCTCGCAGATTCCGAACTTGGGTTAATTGCATCGGTTTTCTTTCTAACTTAACACGAGGTTTTAATTTCTTTTGTGTAGATGACAAGGTCATCACCTTCCCCATAAAAATTGTGGATTCGACCACTTTCTTCATATCCGGCATGCACATAAAAGTGACGTTGCCCGGCATATGCTTGTTTCCCAGATGTCTCTACACGTATAACCGCATTTTTATGAATATTGAGAAGCTCTGCCTCCATTTTTTCTTGAAGGACTAATCCAATCCCTTGTCTTTGAAAATCAGGGCTCACAACAATCCAGTACAAATCCCATGCGAATGCTGTCATAGGAGTAGCGCCGTAAATGAGGAATCCAGCAAGAATTCCCTTTCGATATTCTTCTAAAAGTACATAATCTTTTGATGGATGGGCTTGCCATTCCAAAAGGACTTCTTTTAATACAGAGCATTCTTCGGTTGTAAAAGCCTTTGTTGCTTGTGCAATGGCAAGATATTCATCGATTGAGAGATGACCGCTATTCATGACCTGACCTCTTTTCACTGTTCTCTATTGCCAGCTGGAGTATCTCACTCACAAGTTGTTCATAGGTTCCGCCATTTTTTACATATTGTCTGGCCAGTCCGCTATCACGTGTAAGAGCAGGATTGGGGTTAATATCGATAACGAAAAAATTCCCGTTGTGTTCTCGTATATCGACGCGAAAATATCCTTTACAACCTGCGACCTCTGCGGCCGAAGAGGCCATAGCGAGAATGTTTTGCTTTATGGAGCCAGAAAGGTCTACATGTTCAGGCCATAGATTCCATTCAGGGCTCTCTTCGTCCCATTTAGCATCATAAGATAGATATGCTGGAACGTTTGGATAGCGGCTGTAGTCAAGGGTCCACAGTGCAATTGTCTTAAACGGGGCATTGCCAATAAAACTTACGCTGTACTCTGAGCCTGAGAGAAACTCTTGAGCCAGAATTCCTTTAGGGAACATCTCCAGCTTTTCTTCAACACTTTCTTGAAGTTCCTTCTCGTTACGGACCAAGGATTTTGAGTCTATACCTACGCTCCCGTCTTCTGATCGAGGTTTGATAAACAACGGAAAACGTAATTCATGTATTTTCGCGATATCTTCCCTAGTTTGTAAGTAATATGTTAACGGAACGGGAATGCCCTCCTTTTTAAGTTGAGACTGAAGGGCAAATTTATCAATACATAGGCGGAGTGCTGATGATGGATTTCCTGTGTAGGGAATGTGGTTTTTTTCTAAAAGTTCACAGAAGGTAGCTTCAAGCCATGGGGCAGATCCAAAACCTTCAAAGAGATTAAAAATACATAATGGATTTGCATTTTTAAGATGCTCTATAAGGTGCTTAGGGTGAGCCATATCAGCCTGAAAAATGTCTAGATTGTAGACAAAATACCCCTCAGAACTGAGCGCACGACCAACTTCTTCGCGACATAAAAGGCTGTCGAGAAGATCTTGACGAAGAGTATTTTCCTTAGCGGCAGTTATGAAAACTGGACGTTGACCGCAACCAGGAGGTTCTATCGATTGTTCTTTGGTATTCATCATAGGGCCTTCTCTCTTTGAAGTTCCTGTTTTTTCAAGCAGGCGGCACTTAAGTTGTACCGTGAGAAGGCCTCGCGAAGGAGCATTTTAATAAGATGTGTATATTCCCCTCCGCTAAGGCGATAAAGGATGGGTAAATCGCTATATGCAGGTGACAATCCAGGCAGTGGATTGATATCAATAACACGAGGTTCTCCACTTTCGTCGAGGCGAAAATCAATTCGTGCTATATCACGAAGTTCAAGGGCTTTAAAAGCTTCTACTGCTAATTTAGCCACTTTTTGCCGAAGATTGGCACTGATTGTTTCTGGACCGTTATATCGAATTCGCTCGAGATAATTTCTTTTTTCTTCAAGAGAGTACAAAAAGGTTTTAGTTTTGTTTACTGGCGAAATAGTCATCATTCCAATACACTCTGGATTGGAATTCCCGGCAACTCCAGCTGTTATCTCAACACCAGGTAAGAATGCCTCCACTACAGCAGGCTGATCGTAGCGTTTCCAGACTCTTTCTATACACTCTTCCATTTTTTGAGGAGTATTTACAACTGAGTCGAGGAAAATCCCCTTTGACGACCCTTCCCAGCGAGGTTTTACTATGCATCTTTTACTGACGGAGAATAGCTGGCGTGCTTTATCCAAGTCTTCTGTGGATCTTACTACGTAGCTTTCCGGTACGGGAACATTCGAGGCACGAAGAACGTGTGTGGTCAAAACTTTATCCAGCCCTATAGCCAAAGATGTGGAGTCTGAACCGCTAAAAGGAATGCCAAGACTTTCGAGAATGCATGGTACCTGCGACTCTCTTCCTCTGAAGTTTCCTAACCCTTCGGCTATATTCAATACAAAATCCGGAGCAACGGATTCAAGTTTCTGTACGAGAAATTCATTCTGTTCAAAAAGAAATACCTGAAATCCGAGACGGGTCACTTCTGTACAGAGTGATTCCACGGTTTCCAGGCAGTCATATTCTTCATACTTGTCATCAGGTTCTCCCATTTGGGCTTCCTGACGTAAGTTATAGGTAATGCCAATAATGTTTACTTCTTTTTTCGTGAGAGGTAGAGGATTCTCTCGTTCCTCTTCATATAACCCTTCCATAATTTTTAACCCCCGATTGTGTTTCTTAGTAGTTCTCTCCCCCAAGAGGAAGGTCTTTATTTAAAAAGTTCTTAAACGTCTTTATAAGCCTTTTGGCTCATTATTCCCCTCCTATAAGCGGAAAAATCCGCTTTCTAATCGCGGGTCCTTCTTGAGCGGATTATATTCCTTTTGTGTCTAAATACAAGTAGGAAAATAAAGGAAGCGGGACAGAAAAAATCCCGCTTCAATTTTATTTTCTAGAAACTTTCTTTAGAAACGGAAAAGAGATGCAACGCTTGATGTGTCAGGCATATGTTCTGGGAGAAGAGCATATACTCGACCTCCCCGTAGCAACGTGTGAGATGCTATGAAATCTAGCAAGTCAATATCTCCGACTTGCTTTTCAGAGTGGATTGTAGTATGCAATGTTTTTTCGTCGAATGTTCCCCATATCTGATGATTGAGGGCGACAAAAACAGTATCTACTTTTCCAGTGAAAGCGGCACGAGTTGTTTCTTCTACGTCACAGGATGTTTTACCCGTTCCCTTCATTTCCACATATCGTTCTGCCAGTGTTTTTTCTTCTTTTTTGAAGTGGATATGTGCAATTTCCCAACCTTTTTCCCCAAGTTCCTGTGTTGAAAAAGTGTCAGGATTTCCGTAGATTCCTTCCTCTAGCAAATCGGCGTATGTATTGGCTTCTTTATATATGGGATGAAGATAATCTACACCTGCGAGAACAAGGGGAGCATGTTCCCCTTCAAGGAGGTCTGAAATTCCTTTATCTATAGTTTGAAAATATTTAAGAATATATTTTTTCTCTACTTCGGCTCCCATAGCCTGGCCTCTGGTTACTGTCCCTTTCATTCCTGAAGGACTATAGCCAATGACAGGGTATTGAAGTTGCCGTTCAGGAGAATCGAAACCAAGTGCTTCTGTTACATTTTGAGGTAAATTCTCTACGTTTAATTCTCTTATACTCGTGCGGGTTCCTTCTAGCAAACGGACTCCTTTTTGACTCAGACCGAGAATAAAAAATTTACCATCTCCACTTAACAACGGGAAAAGGGGTTTTAAATAAAAGTTTTCACCAGTTACCACAATATCTGAAAACGGAAAAGGTTCGTTGAATGTCTCGAAAAACTGAGAAGAAACAAACATTGCCAAACCGTTTTCGAGATTTTGCCAAAAGACAGAATTAGAAAGCAATGCTTTGGCTTGAGTAAGAAGGTTATCAATTTCTTGATCTTTCATCCCGAGGTCTTTAAGAGCTTTTTCACCATTTTGAAGTAAGCTTTTAAATCGTATTTGAGCCTGACGAGGATCTCCTGGTGCTGGGTTGGTCATGTAGAGAGAGAGGCACGGTTTCTGACCTTCTTCTAAAAGATTCTTCAAATCATCTCTGGTCAGTATTTTCACATCTTCATCCTCCCTTCAACTTACAAAATCGGGAGGAGGTATGTAGAAGACCTCCTCCCATATTAAAACAAAACTACGAGATTCTAAGAGGAATGATAGCTTCAGGGTTAATTACTCTAAATGTAAAAGATTCTGTAAAGAAGAATGTTCCCTTACGTGAATCATTGCCAACGAACCCAAGAGAAAGATCTTGTCCGATAACAAGTTCCATATCGTCCCCTCGTGTGGAGACAAGGAAAGATTCTTTCTCATGTGTGGAAAGAATAACCGGACCATTGAGGACTTCCTTTATATTTTTAATAAGAGGATAGCATTCAGATACAGAGTAAATGATTTTCCATAATTCGGGAGAAGCTACCAGAGCATAGGGGCCCTCTACGGCGTCTTTTTGAAAACGGTAAAGGGCAGAACTGATAGCATCCATTATTCCTCGTACAGAAGAAGTATCGGTCATAGGCATCATTCTGTCTTTAGCCGCTTCTGCAAGACCAACAATACCAGCAGAGGGTAGGCCTTCATAAATAGCGCGTTCTTCAAAGATCGCAATATTTCGAGCTGCTTCTTCTAAAGGGGCGAGATCGGGGTTTTTCAGCCCGCGAGTTATGTTGTCTAATTCCCATAAATCAAGATCAAATGTAATTCGAGGTTCCACTAAGGGGAGAACCTGATGAATGCCGTAGGCTACGTTATTTTTTGTCGTTTCCGTTTCTGATTGCACTTCAAGGCGGCCACATGGATGGGCAGCATAATCCCAACCTTTGGGAGGAGCAACGTCAATGAACTTTCGTGCTGAAAGGTGCGATTCTAAAACCCGTTTGGCCTGCTCATCCATTTCATGCCAAGCCTCTTGACTGACCATTTTTGTTGTTCTTCGAAGTATATCCATATAGGAAACCTCCTTATCTTTTAAGACTGCCAATATTCAAGGTTCCTGATAAAGATTCCTCTGTTTTCGATGGAGAGTCGGATGCACCTTCTTCTACTTGGAGTAAAGGCCTTTCTGTAAAAAGATATTGGCGTAATTCATTATCCCATCCAGGCATATTTCGTCGTAGCCACTCAATGAGCATAGCCGCGTGTTCAATTTCTTCATCTCTGTTATGTCCCAGTAAAGATTTGAGTTCGTCGTCTTCAGTAGCGGCAACCCTCTGGTTATACCAGTTAATGGCTTCTAGTTCTTCCTGTAAACTTTTGAGCACCATAGCGCAGCGACGAGTAGTGTTGTCCAGATGTTCTACTGGTTCCGTATACTGCATTCTTTCACTCCTCTCAAAAGTAAAAAATGGCGGGCAGATTCCATAATCTACCCGCCTTCCTACATTAGTTGGTCTCTTCGTTCTTTATCTCAATACTTTTATATTTTTCTGGTTGTTTCTTTTCTGTGATTTCTATGGTCAAAATACCATTTTTGTACGAAGCTTTTGCACTTTCCGGATCCACTTCTTCGGGAAATTGCAAGATACGGGAAATATTTCCATAGTATCTTTCGGCTCTATAGTAATTCTCGTCTTCTATTTGCCGTTCGTCTTTTTTCACCACATTAAGAACGAGTCTATCGTGGTAGATTTTTAAGTCGACCTGGGCAGGATCTACTCCTGGTAGCTCAAGCTCCGCAATAATCTTGCCGTCTTTCCTGTACATATCACCACGAGGAGTCATGGATGTCGAAGCTGACTCTTCATTCCATGGGAAAGATGACATCACGTCATCAAAACTCCTAAACATGTTTTTCATCATATTCTCCATGGGAGAACTAAAAAAAGTTGAAGGAAACACTCTGTCTAAAGGCCTCCGAGCTAAATATCGTTTCATAAGCTCCACCTCCTAAAATACTGACCTTTATTGACCTTTCAGTAATTATTATATACGTCAGCATTGGTTAGGCAAGTTCCCATGACCTTCTAAAAAGGGGAATAATCCAATTTATTTCTTAAAATATGAAGTAACGTTAAATTTCCTTGTGTAATCTCGTTTTTCTGCAGGAATTTTTAGGTTCAACCTTACGTTATAATGAAAAGGATGAAGAGAGAGGAGGTTAATAATATGAAAAAAACTATTGGCATTCAGATGCCACTCTATCCGGCACCTGTTCTTATTATCGGGAATTATGACGAAAAAGGCAAGCCGAATGTTATGACAGCTGCGTGGGGAGGTATATGTTGCTCTGTGCCTCCTTGTATAACTATCTCTGTGCAGAAGATTCGTTATAGCTACAAAAATATTCTGGATAGGAAGGCTTTTACCGTCAATATACCGTCTGATAAATATGTGAAAGAAGCAGATTTTTTTGGTATGGTTTCAGGGCGCGATCATGATAAATTTGAGGAAACCAAACTTACTCCAATTCGGGGAGAAAAAGTAGATGCTCCCTATATTGAAGAGTTTCCCATCTCCATTGAATGTCGGTTAGTACACACTCTTGAGCTAGGAACTCATGTAATGTTTGTTGGGGAGGTCCTTAATGCATTGGCCAGTGAAGAGTGTCTTGCCAATGATGGCTATCCAGATCCGACTCTTGTTCAGCCTGTAATATTTTCTCCGAAATTTCGCCACTACTATGCTTTAGGTTCTGATTTGGGAGAAGCATATAAATTAGGAAAGTTTTTCATTAAATAAAAGGTACGTTTTCAGTAAAGATCCCGCGGGGTGTACTTTCTTTCCTCGCGGGTTTTTTTGTAGGGATATAATAAAGTAAGTTTTTAAACAGGAGGAGTAAAGATGCTTTATCAACAAGAAAATAATTCAGCTTTTTCCGGAGTGCTCCCTAAAAGAGAAGATATGGATTCTATGTATATGTGGAAATTAGAGGATATTTATATTTCTATTGAAAAATGGGAAGAAGACTTTAAAAATCTCGAAAAAATGTTGCCTCGTTTTCAAGAGTATCAGGGGCATCTTTTCGAATCTCCCCAAAAATTGTTTGAGAGTATTCAACTTATGGAAAATGCCGAAATTATAATGGGGAAGCTTTATGCATACGCAGTAATGAAAAGTCATGAGGATACGTCAAAAGAAATCTATCAGGCATTGGCAGATAGGGCAGGTTCTCTGCTTACCAAATTGTCTGCAGCTGTTTCTTTTTATACCCCAGAGATTTTATCTGCAGAAGATGGTCTTTTGCAGAGCTTCATAAACCAGTCTTCGGACTTGAAGAAATACGCTTTTTTCTTTGAAAATATTTTACGCATGAGACCTCATACTCTCTCTCAATCTGAGGAAGAGTTGCTTGCTCGCGCTGGAGAAGTGGCCCGAGGACCAGAAGAGATATTCTCTCTTTTTACCAACGCAGATATGAAATTTCCCACTGTCGTTGACGAAAAGGGAAATGAAGTGGAACTCAGTGAGGAAAGGTACATTCGGTTTATTCGCTCAAAAGATCGTCGTGTTCGCCAAGACGCTTATGAAAGCCTTTTTGATACGTACAGCAAGTATAAAAATTCTTTGGCAGCCATGTATAGTTCAAGCGTCAAAAGCGACCTTTTTTATGCTCAATCAAGAAAATATGAAAGTTGTCTGGAGGGGGCTCTTGATTCAGATCATATCCCCTTGTCGGTCTACGATGCTGTTGTAGATACTATTCGTGAAAATCTCGCTCCCCTTCATGAATATGTGGCTTTGAGAAAAGAGGTTCTCGAGGTTCCTGAGTTGCGCATGCACGATCTTTATGTTCCCCTCGTTGATGAACCGCATAAAGATATTTCTTACGATGAGGCGTGCTCTATGGTTTTAAAGGGATTAGAACCTCTTGGAAAAGAGTATCTGTCGATTTTAAAGCATGGATTTGAATCTGGCTGGATTGATGTTTATGAAAACCAGGGGAAAAGAAAGGGTGCCTATTCGTGGGGGAGTTATGGAACTCATCCCTATGTTTTGCTGAATTATAATGGCACCATTAATGACGTTTTTACTATTGCTCATGAAATGGGACACTCTATCCATACGTGGTATTCTCATAAGAATCAGCCCTTTATCTATGCGGATTACACTATATTTTTAGCTGAAGTTGCTTCGACTACAAATGAAGCGTTGTTACTTCATTATCTTATTGAGAACTCTACAGACCGAAACACTCGAATCTATTTATTGAATTACTTCCTTGAACAGATACGTACAACTGTATATCGTCAGGCCATGTTTGCAGATTTTGAGCGAACATCTCACTCTATGGCAGAAAAAGGAGATCCCCTTACGGCAGATCGTCTATCTACTATATGGCATGATCTTAATGTTGCTTATTATGGGCCGTCTATCTCTGTTGATAATCGTATTGATATTGAATGGGCGCGAATTCCCCATTTCTATTCTGCCTTTTATGTGTATAAGTACGTTACGGGATATGCTGCTGCAACATCTCTTTCACAACAGATTTTGAATGATGGGGAAATAAAAAGAACCCGCTATCTTGATTTCTTGAAACAGGGAAGTTCTTCTTATTCCATTAATATTCTTAAAAATGCGGGAGTAGATATGACATCATCTGCACCTCTCGAAGAAACAATTGCTGTTTTTAAAGAAAAGATGGCAGAGCTTAAAGAGTTACTTGGATAAAATTAGAAAGAGAGTTCCTGAGGGCACTTCAGGAACTCTCTTTTTTCTGGGGAATCTCTTAAACATCTGGAGGTGGTGATTTCCATATAAATTACATATCTATAGCATATACAAAAAAACGTTCAATTACATGGGACTAATATACAAAATACAAAGAAAGTACAGCCCCTTTTTTAGACATTTGCACCATGTTCTTAATATAAAAACTGAGGCGCTATATTTTCTGCTATTTTCCCCATCTCCCACCCTGCATAAGTTAACCCCTTTACTTTTGAATGAACGATCAATATCTCACGGTTTATATCGTTAAGTCCCTCCAGAGGGAGTATCACTACATCCTTTTGCTTCACTTCTTTTCTTGCCGCTGTTTCCATTACAATGCCGATACCAAAACCTCTCGAAACAAGTTGAATAAGCAGTTCTTGATTATCTACTTGAATTAAATGGGGCATTTTCAATTTATTTTTGATGAAGAAATCATTTACAAAGTAATGCAATGGCGTATCTGCGCTATATGAAATGAAGTGTTGGTCTAACAATTGCTCTGGGTAAACTATTTTTGATTTTGCCCAAGGATGCCCTGTGGGAGCAATAAGAGCAAAAGCGCTTCGTCCCAATGTTTGGCTTATTAAAGATGAAGAGGGGGTGAGAAGAGGATTATGTTCCCAAAAGGCAAGTTCTATATTGTCATTTTCTATCATGTCAATAAGGGCTTGTTCGGTTGCTGTTTTAATTTGAAGCTCTATATGAGGAAATTTACTCCTATATGTAGAGATGATTAAAGGTAATAGTGTCTTTCCGCAACTTGGTGTCGTTCCGATACAGAGCTCTCCATATTTGAGAAGTTGCATTTCCCGAAATTTTTCTGGAATGGAATCTACTCGTTTTAACAGGTCCTGAGCCAGAATGTACAGAGCCCTGCCTTCGGGGGTCAGAGAGATAGAGCGTCCACGGCGAACAAACAATTTTACATCATATGATTTTTCAAGTGTTGCTATGTATTGGCTTACAGAAGGCTGTGAGAGAAATAGTTTTTCTCCCGCCAGCCGGAAGGATCCCTCCTCAACAATAGAACAGAAAACACGTAATTGATTAAGGTTCATAGGTATCCCTTCTTTTCCATAAGATTTATATGATGATTCATATTAGGTATTGTTTATTGAAATAAATAGTAACAGATGTATGCTTGTTTATAAAATAAGGAGGAGGCAATATGGTTCTCAGTGGAAAACGACAAACTGATTTGATCCGATTATGCCAAGAATTAATCCGAAGGCCGAGTCTCTCAGGAAAAGAGCGGGAAGTTGCACTTTTTACGGCAGAAATAATGCGGTCTGTAGGGTATGATGATGTAACAATAGATGCCTATGGAAATGTAATTGGACGTATTTTTTTTGCCACTCCCGGGAAAAGACTTTTATTTGAATCTCAAATGGATCATGTTGATCCAGGAATCCCGACTGATTGGAGCTATTATCCTTACGGAGCATTTATAAAAAATGGTTGCATTTATGGCCGAGGAGCGTCAGATCAGAAGGGGTGTCTGGCTGCTATGATTATGGCTGGGGCAGCTTTGAAAGAGGATCAGCATAAAAATCTTCAGGGTGAGATTGTTGTTGCAGGAACGGTTTTTCAAGAACGTTTTGAGGGAATCTCATCGCGGGCAGTTGCTCTTTCTTACCCTCCTGATTTTGTAGTTATAGGGGAAGCTTCTCAACTTGAAGTAGAACGTGGGCAGAGAGGTCGAGCTGAAATTGTTATTGAAACACAAGGACGTATGGCCCATTCTGCTCAGCCTGAATACGGAACAAACGCGGCGGACGCTATGACCCGCATTCTTTCTTCTATTCATTGTTCCTTTAAACCTGATTCAGATCCTTATCTTGGACAAGGCATTCTTGTTTTAACGAATCTTCGTACTTTCCCCGAATTTACGAATGGAATGGTGCCTCAAGTCTGTAAAGCTACGTACGATCTTCGTCTTCTTCCTTACGATACTCCCGAAAAAATATTAGATCGACTTCAAATTATTGTTAACACGAAAAAAAACGATATGGAAGGTATTCGCACCTTAATTTATATATCAGCTACAGAAGATCGCTGTTATACAGGTGCCCCTATACGTGGAAAACATTTTGCCAGAGCATGGGTTTTACCTGAAGACTCTTTCTATTTGAAAAAAGTTTTAGAAGGGGTGGAAAAGGCAGGGCTTGCTCCTCGTCTTTCAGAATCTCCTGGTTTCGGAACGAACGGTTGTTACTATGCTGGTGAAATGGGAATTCCTACCGTGGCTTTTGGCCCTTCTTGTCGGGAGTTAGCTCATACTGTTGATGAATATATTGAAATAGAGCAGCTTGCCTTAGCTTATCGAGGGTATTGTGGTATAGCAGAATCTATTCTTTCTTGAATATTAATTTTTAGAAAAATAGATGAAAGGGGCGAATAGAGGTATGGGATATCCGTTAGAATTGAAGTGTGTTCTATGTGGAAAAACCTTTAAGCCTGAAGAAGTAAAATATACGTGTCCTTTTTGTGGGCAAGATGGAACACTGGACGTACTTTATGATTATGATGAAGTGGCGCAATCTTTCTCCCGTGAACGTCTGAAAAAAGATTCTTCTCCTTCTTTATGGCGTTATATCCCCCTGCTTCCTGTTATCAATTCTGAACATATTCCTTCTTTATCCGTAGGTTGGACACCTCTCTATATGAGCAAAAAGGTGGCGGAGACCTATGGAGTTTCGGCTGTTTTTATAAAAGATGACGGCAGAAATCCCACTGGGTCTCTCAAAGATCGTGCAAGTGCCGTTGGCGTAGCAAAAGCTCTTGATTTTGGATATACAACAATCGCATGTGCCTCTACGGGAAATGCGGCTAGTTCTCTTTCAGGATTTGCAGCGGTGTCGGGGCTTCCCAGTTTTATTTTTGTGCCGGAAAAAGCTCCAGAAGCAAAAATTACACAGCTTCTTGTTTATGGAGCTACTGTTGTTCTTGTAAAAGGAGATTATAGCGATGCTTTTGACTTGGCAGCTGCCGCTATCGATCGTTACGGCTGGTACAACAGAAGTTGCGCTATAAATCCTTACCTTGTAGAGGGGAAAAAGACGTGTGCGTTAGAGATAGCCGAGCAATTAGGATGGCAAGTCCCCGATCGTATTTTTATTTCTGTAGGAGATGGTTGTTGTATTGGTGGATTATATAAGGGGTTTTGGGATCTGCTGAATATCGGGTTTATTGACCGTATTCCCAAAATAGTTGGAGTTCAGGCTGAACATGCAGCGCCAATTTATGAGGCTTTTAAAGCTGGTTCTGAGAGGGTTTTATTTGGCCCTGTTCAGACTGTTGCCGATAGTATTTCTGTGGGAGCACCCAAGAATTGGGCAAAAGCTCTTCGCGCTGTTCGAAAAAGTAACGGAGATATGGTTGTTGTTTCGGACGAAGAAATTCTTTCTGCTATACCCGAATTAGCTCGATCAACTGGAGTCTTTGGTGAGCCGGCAGGTGCCGCTGCTTTTGCTGGTTTTAGAAAGATGGCAATGGCAGGAATGCTTGAGAGTTCCGAGAGCGTAGCGGTTGTAGTAACAGGTAACGGTTTGAAAGATATTTCAAATGCAAGAAAAGCTGCTGGGGCGCCTCTTTCTGCACCTCCTGATATAGATGCTTTTGAAGAAATCCTGAACGCCCATCTTTGACAATTGGTATCTTTAAAAAATTTTTATGTATTTCATAAGTAACTCATTATTGAAAGTAATAGTATTAGATGTATCCTTATACATACAAATCTAAAATATCCGTCATTCCTATCTACCTTCTTCCATTGCGTATTATTTCTGCAAATTAGCATTCATAAATATCGCTTCTTTAACGTTCTCCTTTTTCTTTTTTAAAAATGAGGCAATCTGCTTGAGGATAAAAAATAAAAGAACAGGAGTGAGCACGAATGATCGATTTGACCATTCATGAAGAGAAACTCAAGAAAGCGGTAGCGCGGGCAAAAGAGCGAAATATTATTATCCCAACCTTTAAACAGATGAAGAATCCAGAGCGTTACACACCTGAAAAGATCAAAGAGCGTCTCAAAAAGACTGGCCTTTGGGATGTGGATTCAGCTAATTTATTCCGCATCACCTGGAAAAATGAACCTAAAAAGCAAGGTGGGCTATTTGGGAGAGTTAATTATGTAGAAATTCCTAAAGAAATAACAGGTGTGAAGGCTCGGATTGTTGCTCTTGTCGGTAAGTGGTTTCCCACAGGTGCACATAAGGTCGGAGCCAGCTTCGGATGTTTAGCCCCGCGTCTTGTTACAGGTCAATTTGACCCTACCTCACAAAAGGCCGTGTGGCCATCTACTGGAAACTATTGCCGGGGAGGTGCATATAACGCGCAACTATTGGGGTGCGAATCAATAGCTATTCTTCCAGAAGGAATGAGCCCGGAACGATTCGAGTGGCTTAAAACAGTTGCAGGCGAAGTTATTGGAACTCCCGGAACAGAGAGTAACGTGAAAGAGATTTATGACAAAGTTTGGGAGCTTCGCAAGACCCGTGACAATATAGTAGTTTTTAACCAGTTTGATGAATTTGGTAATCATTTATGGCATTACGAGGTTACTGGACATGCTATGGATGAAGTTTTACAGGAAGTTTGCGGTGAAAAGGATCGTTATTTTGGAGTTGTTCTCACATCAGGGTCTGGAGGAACTCTTGGAAGTGGTGATTATCTCAAAGATAAATATCCATGGAGCAAAATCGGAGTGGGAGAGGCATTGCAGTGTCCCACGTTGCTTTGGAACGGTTTTGGAGCTCATCGGATAGAAGGCATAGGCGATAAACACGTTCCCTGGATTCATAACGTAAAAAACACCGATATGGTTATTGATATAGATGATGCAGACAGTATGGCAATGATACGTCTTTTCAACGAACCTGCAGGTCACGAATATTTAAGGAAAAACGGAATAACTGAGCAATTTATCGAGAGTCTTCCTCTTATTGGTATTTCCGGAGCGGCCAATATCTTGATGGCGGTAAAAATGGCTAAATACTACGAGCTTGACGAGCATAATGTAATTATGACCGTTTTGACAGATTCTATGGAAATGTATGGTTCTAGAGTGAAAGAGATGGCCAAAGAGATGGGAGAATACAATGAGATGTGTGCTGCTGTTGACCATCATCGTCACATTCTGGGTGTTGGCATTGACTACATGCAAGAACTTTCCTATTACGATCGCAAACGAATTCACAATCTTAAATATTACACATGGATAGAGCAACAGGGGCGTTCCTCCGACGAATTAAATGCTCAGTGGTATGACTACGATGAGTATTGGGGATCTATTCATGGAATGGCTGATGCTATCGATGAAAGAATAGATGAATTTAATGCGTTGACAGGGCTTCTTTAATGTTTGGGAGAAAAGGAATAGCCTATATAACATAGGCATAAAAGGAGGCGAAAAGTAATGAAAAGAAGGTTGATTGCCCTTGGACTTGCCATGCTTTTACTAACTGCTTCTGGTATGGCCCTAGCTGCTGAAAAGACAATTAAACTCGCGCATTTGAACCCTCAGCAACCCTTCGAAGTGGCAACTGCAGCTATGGCAGCTGTCTTTAAGAGTATGGTCGAAGCAGAGAGTAACGGAACTATTAGCGTTGAGATTTATCCTGCAGGACAGCTGGGTAACGAACGAGAGACAATGGAGCAGGTAAAAGTTGGTGTCGTTCAGAGCTACATTGCTTCAGCGGGTGGCATGGCTTCCTTCTATCCGCTGTATAGCATTCTCGACATTCCTTTCGCTATTCCAAACTATGATATCGCATGGAAAGTTTTCGATGGTTCCTTTGGAAAATACCTTGCTAACGATATTGAAACTAAAGCAGGATATAAGGTTCTGGGGTTCGCAGAAGCAGGTGGTTTCTTCCAGCTTTCCAATAGTAAGCGGCCAATAAAAACTGTAGCAGATATGAAGGGCTTGAAGATGCGTACCATGACTCTGCCCTCTCATCAGCAGTTGATGAAGCTTTATGGAGCTGCTGCAACACCAGTAGCCTGGGCCGAGGTTTATACAGCTTTACAGACAGGTGTTGTTGATGGGCAGCATAATCCCATTCCTATTATTCTCACCGGCAAACTTTATGAAGTTCAGAAATATCTCACTATAACCAACCATATTTACAGTACATATTGCTGGGTTATGAATAAGGAATTCTATGAGGGGCTCTCTGATAACGAAAAAGCCATTATTCACTCTGCTGCACAAACAGCTATTGTTGCAAGTCGCGGTCTTAACAGAATAATAGAGGCTTCCGATAAGGGGTTGCCCGCACTTGCAAAAGCTGGCATGGAAATTAATACTCCAACACCAGAAGCAATGGAGGAATTCCGCGAAGTTGGACGAAAAGGGACCATGGAATTTATTGAGACAACATTTAAAGATGAAGGGGTAGATATGGCGGAACGTTTCTTAAAGGCCATTGATGAAGCTATTGAAGAGAGTAAGTAGGGGCATTTGCCCCTACTTTTACCCTAGAGGTACGTATCATGGGAAGTAATGGTAATAACCGTACTGGTCTTTTCAAAATAATTGAGAGGGTGGGAAATACTCTTGAACGTCTTATTGAGATTCCGGTTTTTATCCTTTCCATTATTATGACAATGACAGTCTTGCTTGGCGTTTTTTCTCGCTATGTTATTCGTTCTCCTCTCGGTTGGACAGAGGAATTCTCTCGATATGTAATGATTTGGATGGCTCTTCTCTCAGTTGCTTTATGCATATGGAGACATGAACATGTGGGAGTGACCATGGTCATCAAAAAATTTCCTCGTAAGATTGCTAAAATCCTCATTTTTATATCAAACGGTTTTGTCTTCTACTTTCTTTACATTTTGGCAAAGTATGGCTTCAAGATGGCTGAAGGAGGCAAAGTTCAGCTTTCTACAGCTCTTAATACCTCTATGAAATGGTGGCTTATGGCTGTTCCAGCCAGTGCTGTTATCTGTATGGTTATGTTACTCTGCAAAATGATACTTGATGTCCGCAGAGAGAACCTCGATGAAATACTGATGTCCGAAGAAGTAGTCGATACGGTAAGAAGAGAAGAAGGTCTTGATTTTTAATAGGGCGAGGGGGGACTCTGCATGACGGGATTTTTATCAGGAGTATTTCTTCTTTTTATAGCAGTGGGAATGCCCATTGGTTTTGTTTTGGGCGTAACAGGCTTGTTTGGTATGATCAAAACAGGTATTCCCTCTGTTTTACAGCTTGTCCCGCAACGTTATTTTGCTGGAGTAGATATGTTTACCCTTATGGCTATGCCGTTTTTCATATTAGCCGGTGAGATTATGAACAAGGCAGGGATTACACGTCGCCTTGTAAAATTTAGTAATGTTTTAGTGGGTCACCTTCAGGGTGGTCTGGCTCACGCAAATATTGTTGCCTCTGTTTTCTTTGCAGGAATAACTGGAGCGGCAGTGAGTGATACGGCGGCTATTGGTTCTATGTTAATTCCTGCAATGGTGGATGAGGGGTATGACAAAGATTTCTCTGCGGCTGTAACTGCAGCTTCTTCCATTATCGGTCCGACTATTCCTCCCTCAAATATTATGGTGATATATGGAGCTTTTATGCAGGTTTCCATAGCAGGGCTTTTCCTGACAGGATTCCTCCCTGGTCTGATTCTTGCTGGAGCAGAAATGCTTCTTACAGCGAGAATAGCTAAGAAGAGAGGATACCCTGTGGGGGAACGCAGGGCAACTCTGAAAGAGATATGGTTGGCTTTTAAAGAGGCGGCAGTAGCTTTGCTTATGCCGGCTATTATCTTGGGAGGAATTTTAAGCGGAATGTTCACGCCGACGGAAGCGGCAGCAGTTGCTGTTGCCTATGCCTTTTTTCTCGGCTTTTTTGTGTATAAAAATATTACATTGAAAGATATGTGGCCTCTTTTTATGAAGATGGCACGTACAACTGGTGTCGTTTTTTTGGTCATAGCCGCGGCTTCTATCTTGGGATGGGTTTTGACCATGGAACAGATTCCAGAAAAGGTAGCTACCATGATGCTGAGTGTCAGTACAAATAAGTGGATTATTATGTCGATGATTTTACTGCTGTTGCTTTTTATCGGCATGTTCATGGATATAGCTGCTGCCCTTATTATATTAGGTCCCATTCTTCACCCGCTTGCAGTAAGTCTCGGATTTCACCCGCTTCATTTTGGAATTATTATGGTGCTTTCTCTCAACATCGCTCTCATGACACCTCCTGTAGGTGCTTGTCTCTTTGTGGCATGTGGCATTAGTAAGCTGACAATTGAGCAGCTGAGTCGAGAAATACTTCCCTATATTTTTGTAGCTTTGATCGTGCTCCTTGTAATTACCTTCATTCCTGATATACCGCTCTTCCTCCCTCGCTTGATGGGGCTGGCCAATTAATTAAAAGAAGGGAGTTTGATGATTGTGGATTTTGAAAAAATCCTTCAACAGGCAGAGGAGTATCGTTCAGACATTTCTAAATTTCTTCGAGATATGGTTGCTATTCCGAGTGAGAGTTGCCAAGAGGAAAGGGTGATACAGCGAATCAAAGAAGAGATGGAGAAAGTGGGATTTGACAGAGTAGAAATTGATCCCATGGGGAATATCTTAGGTTATATAGGACATGGCTCTCATCTTATTGCTATGGATGCTCATATTGATACCGTTGGTGTCGGAGATCGAAGCCTTTGGAACGTTGATCCGTATGAAGGCTATGAAGACGACGACATTATCATGGGTAGAGGCACGAGTGATCAAGAAGGCGGCATGGCCTCTATGGTTTACGCCGGGAAGATTATAAAAGACCTTGGACTTGAGGATGATTACACTCTTCTTGTAACAGGAACGGTACAAGAGGAAGATTGTGACGGCCTTTGTTGGCAGTACATCATTAATGAGAGTGGAATTCGACCTGAATTTGTAGTGATAACAGAGCCAACGTCTCTTAATATCTATCGGGGACAGCGTGGACGAATGGAGATTAAAGTGGCGACTAAGGGAATAAGTTGTCATGGATCTGCTCCTGAGCGGGGAGATAATGCCATCTATAAAATGGCCCCTATCCTTGAGGAACTGCGTGCTCTCCACGAAAATCTTCATTTTGATCCGTTCCTGGGGAAGGGGAGTCTCACTGTTTCTGAGATTTTTTTCAGTTCTCCTTCACGATGTGCTGTAGCTGATGGGTGTTCCATATCTATAGATCGTCGTCTTACTGATGGAGAAACATGGGAAAAAGCGTTACAGGAGATTAGAAATCTTCCATCTGTCAAAGAACGAGGTGGAGATGTATCAATGTACACGTACGAACGTCCTTCATACACGGGACTGGTGTATCCTACAGAATGTTTTTTCCCCACATGGGTTCTTGAAGAAGAACACCCTGCCTGCCAATCCTTAGTGCTGGCCTATCAGAAGCTTTTTAAAAATGAACCTCTCGTAGATAAGTGGACCTTTTCCACAAATGCTGTCTCTATAATGGGACGTTTTGGTATTCCATGTGTAGGTTTTGGACCTGGTCATGAAGATCAGGCACATGCTCCTAACGAAAAAACCTGGAAGGATGAATTAGTAAAAGCTGCTGCTATGTATGCGGCTATTCCTACAGTTTATGTTCAGACATATGGAAAGTGGACGAAATAGAGAAGTAGGAGGGGAAAAAGATGCAGACAATATTCAGAGGAAAACATTTTATTACCTTGGAAGAGTGGAGCAAAGAAGAAGTCGATACTCTTCTTGACGTGTCTTACGAATTAAAACGTGCTTTTGCTATGGATCGTCCTACTAGCTATTTACCGAACAAAACGGTTTTTCTTATGTTTTTCGAACAGTCAACACGTACTCGTAACTCTATGGAAGCTGGTATTACCCAGTTGGGAGGACACGGGCATTTTCTCGATACAAGCAACATGCAGATTGCTCACGGGGAAGTGGCAAAGGATACGGCCATTATTCTTTCCAGAATGGGACATGCCATAGCGTGCAGAAATTGTTTCTGGAAGATAGGGAATGCCTATCTCAGAGAAATGGCCAAATGGTCAACTGCACCGATTATAAATATGCAAGATGATTTATATCATCCCCTTCAGGCGATTGCTGATCTTATGACAATTCAGGAAAAGCGCGGCCGTTCTTCCAGAAATTTGAAAGTATCAGTTATATGGGCTTATGCTACAACTCATAAAAAACCCATATCTGTTCCTGTAAGCCAGGTTCTTCTTTTCCCTCGTTACGGAATAGATGTTACTTTGGCCTATCCAGAAGGATACCAACTTCCTGATTGGGTTATAGAAAAAGCGAAGAAGAATGCTGAAGAAAACGGCGGATCTCTTCGGATTACCCATGATCAGGAAGAAGCATACAAAGATGCGGATGTGGTATTCCCTAAAAATTGGGGAAATTGGGTTACAAATGAAGGAACGGATGTTATTGATTCCCTTCTTGAAGCGAATAAGCATTGGAAATGTACCGAAAAACTTATGCAGCTTACTGCCAAGGATTCTCTCTATATGCACGCTCTTCCAGCAGATCGTGTAAATGAAGTAGAAGACTCTATTATTGATGGACCTCATTCTGCTATTTATGACGAAGCTGAAAACAGACTTCATACGGCTAAAGCCGTTATGGCTTTGACCATGGGAGGACGTTAGGTCATAAAGATAAGGGAGGTGTTTCATGTGAGAACGTGGAAAAGGGTGTCTCTATTGTTTCTTGTTCTTTGTTTGGCAATAACAGGTTCGGTTGTTTCTGCTTCAGCGAAAGCCCCAGGGGAGTACAAAATGGTGCTCATTCTTCCTGGGCCGATTAACGATCAGAGCTGGAATGCGACGAACTATGCCGGTCTTGTTGCGGCCAACGAAGAATTGAAAACAAAAATAGAGTATGTCGAAAATGTACAGGCAAGTGATTATGAGTCTACGTTCCGTAACTACGCCGAGCGAGGGTATGACCTTATTATGGCAGCCGGGACTCAGTTTGATGAAGCTGCCCAGCGCGTAGCTCCCAAATATCCTAAATCAACGTTTTGTGTTATCAATGGCATGATAGCTGTAGAACCAAACGTATGTCCAGTCTTACCCAAGGAGTATGAAGGCAGCATTCTCGCAGGAATAATTGCTGGTAAAACAACAAAAACAGGAAAAATAGGTTTGGTTGGAGGTTTTCCCAACAAGCTTATGATTCGTTTGCTGAATACCTATGAATTTGGTGCCCGTGTTGGAATGCCTGAAGTAAAGGCGCTTCGTGCCTATGCGAACTCGTGGAGTGACGTCGCTCTTGGCAAGCAGATGGCAAGTTCCATGATTGATAACGGCGCCGATGTCCTTTTCTTTTATGCCAACCAGGTTGGGCTTGGAGCTATTCAGGCTGCAAAAGAGAAGGGCGTAAAGTTCGTGGGTTTTGCCAGTGACCAAAACAGTGTTGCGCCGGGAACAGTCGTCGCCAGTGTGTTTTTTGATTTCAAGGCTATGTATGTATGGGCCGTCGGAAAATTCCTAAATGGAGATTTGAAACCTATAGTTAATGAGGCAGGTATTGCTGAGGGCATTGTTAAGGTTGCCTATAGTGACGAAGTAGCTTCGGAAGTTCGAGATCTAGTATCTCAGGCGGAAGAGGCTATAAAAGAAGGACGATTTGTAAAATTCCTTTCACAGTTCCCAGAACCCTTAGATTGATAACTCCTTTTATGAAGCGGGGGGAATTCTCTCCCCGCTTATCCAGGTTTTGAACAGACGGTGATAAAAATGCCTATAAAAGAGACAGATCTAGCCGTAGAGCTTATAGGAATTACAAAATATTTTCCTGGAACTATTGCTAATCACGACGTATACCTCAAAATTAAAAAAGGCGAAGTTGTTGCACTTCTCGGCGAAAATGGTGCGGGAAAATCAACATTGATGAAAATTTTGTACGGGATGTATCAACCTGATAGCGGATCTATAAAGGTAAATGGAAAAGATGTCAAAATACGTTCTCCACAGGATGCCATGGCGTTGGGGATTGGAATGATTCACCAGCATTTTACGTTGGTTCCCGTTCATACCGTAGTGGAAAACGTTCTTCTTGGAGCAGGGGCAGAAGATAAAGGTCGAGCCTCTGTTTCAGAAGCGGTAAAAGAAATAGAACGTATGGGGAAAGCTTATGATCTTGAGGTTGATCCCTTTGCTTTCGTTCGTCAGCTTGCTGTTGGTATGCAGCAACGTGTAGAAATATTAAAAGCTCTTTATCGAGGTGCTCAGACTCTTATTATGGATGAGCCCACAGCTGTTTTGACCCCTCAGAATACAGAAAGACTTTTTTCTTTTATTCGTGATTTTCGAGAGGCCGGTCACTCCGTTATTTTCATAACGCATAAGCTTAATGAAGTTCTCGATATTGCGAATCGTATTGTTGTTCTCCGTAGCGGAAATGTCGTTGGCGAACTTTTACGTTCAGAAGCCTCAGAGCGAGAACTTGCGCAGATGATGGTGGGGCGTGAGGTTGCAGACCTTTCATCAGAAGTTAAAGCTCAAGAGAAAGATGTACATAAAAAAGAAAGTATATTACGAGTTGAAAATATAAAAGTAAAAGGAGACCGGGGGCATTGGGCTGTGGACTCCCTGAGCATGAATATTGATGGGGGAGAAATTTTTGGAATTGCCGGTGTCAGTGGAAATGGGCAGGAAGAACTTGCTGAAGCTCTTTGCGGGCTTCGCGCTGTTAGTGAGGGGGAGATTATTCTTAGAGACAACTCACTTGTGGGGAAAAGTGTACATGATCTGATTCATGAAGGGATAGGATATATTCCGGCAGATAGACATCGAGAAGGGCTCGTTCTTGATATGTCGGTAGAGGAAAATCTTATCCTAAAACGTTTCTCTTCTTCGGAATTTGCAAGCCGTGGCGTTCTTTCTGAAAAAAATATTCAGCTTTACGCACAAAAAATTATAGAAGATTACGCCATTAAAACCCCTTCTTCTGCTACGAAGGCTAAGGCTCTTTCCGGAGGTAACCAACAGAAAATTGTTATTGCCAGAGAACTTGGCATAGCCTCCTCTCTTCTTGTAGCTGTGCAACCTACGCGAGGTCTTGATTTGGGAGCTGCTGATTATGTGCATAGAGCTCTTCTTAATGTTCGTAACGAAGGGCAGGCCGTTCTTCTTATTTCTACGGAATTGTCAGAAGTTCTAACACTTTCAGATCGAATAGGTGTTATGTATCGAGGCCGTATCCTCAAGGTCTTTAGGCGCGAAGAAGCAGATATTGAAGAGATAGGTCTTCTTATGGTGGGGGTGACTCACGATGAAACATAATCGGCGTCTCTGGCTCTCACTTTTTCCTCTTTACTCTGTTTTTTTAGGCCTGGCATTAAGTGGGATTATGATGCTTTTTCTTGGACAAAATCCTTTGGTTGTATATAAGGAGCTTGTCATTTTTGCCTTTCGAGATATATACAATATTGCTGATATTTTTGCTAAAGCAACTCCTCTTATTCTTACGGGGTTGGCTTTTGGATTTGCTTTTCGGTCTACTCTCTTCAATATAGGCGCACAAGGACAGTTTTATATTGGTTGTCTTGCTGCCGTCTCGTGCTCACTCTTTTTTCAAGTGTTGCCTTTGCCAATTTTACTTCTTATTTGTTGTGTCGCCAGTATGCTTGCAGGAGGTCTATGGGGATCTTTTGTCGGCTATGCCAAGGCGCGTTTCAATGCTAACGAATTCTTGCTGAGCATGATGTCGACGTATGTGGCAGTGGCCATAATGAACTATCTTATCCGAGGTCCTCTTATAGAAACGAAGGGAGAATATCCACAAACAGATGTTATTGTTGAAAATGCCTGGATACCTCAGCTTATTCCCCATACTCGCCTTCATTGGGGGTTTATTCTTGCTCTTTTAGTTGCGTTTTTTGCCTATTTTATCCTTTGGAAAACAACGTTGGGTTTCAAAATACGCGCGGTAGGAATGAACAGAGATGGTGCCAGATATGCTGGCATTAATGAGAAGAAGGTTTTTGTTACAGTCTTTTTTATAAGTGGGGCTTTTGCGGGTCTTGCTGGTTTTATGGAAGTCAACGGCATTCAGCATATGCTTGTGCAAGGTTTCAATCCATTTATTGGAGCAGAAGGCATAGGCATTGCCATTCTTGGGAATGCCCATCCGCTGGGGATAGTACTCTCGGCACTGCTTTTCGGTGCTCTTAAGGTTGGTGGAAATCTCGTTGTACAAACGTCACCTATTCCCTCAAGCATTATTGGCATTATGGAGGGATTTGTCATGTTATCTGTTATCGTGTCGTACTTTATTCGAGAGCGGATTATTGTTGCCAGCGAAAAGAAGCGACTTCGAGAAGAAGAGAGAAGGGAGGAATCCCAATGATTTTAGTAGGCCTTTTGGCCCGCGCAATACAGATGAGCACGCCTCTAATGGTAGGAGCGCTAGCAGAAGTATTTGTAGAAAGAACGGGTGTAATGAATATTGCCATAGAAGGCATTTTTCTCATGGGGGCCTGGGCTGGTTTCGTGGGAACCTATCTCTCTGGAAGTCTCATTGTAGGATTTTTGAGTGCTGCTGTTGTCGGTCTTTTCGTGGGAAGTTTTTACGGGATTCTTACTGTGTATCTTAAACAACATCAAATTGTTACAGGTACTGCGATAAACATTCTTGCTCCAGGTTTGGCTCTCTATCTCTACCGTGTCTTTTTCGGAGTTCCTCTTCTTCCCTTAACTGTAGAACCTTTACCTGTTTTTGCTATTCCCGTGTTAAGTCACATTCCTATTATTGGAGAGGCCCTTTTCCGGCAAAATATAATGACATATGCAGCCTTTATATTTGTTGGTATAGGGTATTGGATTCTTTTTAAAACAAGAACAGGGCTTATTCTCAGGTCGACAGGAGCAAATCCAGAAGCAGTGGATGCTGCCGGTATAAATGTAGAAAAGATTCGATTCAAGGCGGTTTTATTTTCTAGTGCCATGAATGGGCTAGCTGGTGCTTTCTATTCCATAGGTTTTTTAGGACTTTTTACAGAAGATATTATAGGCGGTCGTGGCTGGATAGCTTTTGCTATCTGCTTTCTGGGAAATTGGAATCCTTTGGGTGCGATGATTGGGGCTCTTGTTTTCGGATTGGCAGATGCTACCTCTATCGCGATACAGACCTCAGGCTTTAGATTGATCCCGAATGAATTTCTTATAGCTATTCCTTACATATTAACGATTATTGCAACTATCTCTCGAAAACAATTTAATGTGCCGGCTTTTCTGGGTATTCCGTATATAAAAGAGAGGAGATAGGAATGTATGATCTTGTAATAAAGAAGGGAAGAGTTGTTACTGAAGAGAAAATTCTTGACACGGATATAGCGGTAGAGGGAGAAAAAATAGCAGCTATCGGCGAGGGTTTGACGGGAAAACGTGAGATATTAGCGGAAGGAAAGCTTGTACTTCCCGGAGGAATAGATATACATACTCATATGGCTTTGCCCGTGGCAGGAACGGCTTCTAGCGATAGCTTTTATACTGGTACTGTGGCTGCTGCCTGCGGGGGGATAACCACAATTGTTGACTTTACGGTAGGTAGTTCCGATACATCGCTAATACAAAATATAGAAGAAAGAATAAATATGGCTCGTGAAGCAGTCATCGATTATACTTTCCACTGCGAAATTGTTGGCTGGAATGATCAGCGCCTTCGTGAAATATATGAAAGTTACAATAAGGGATTGCGGAGCTTCAAGTTTTTTACGGCTTACGGAGATTCAGGCCGGAGAACGGATAATGGGGCTCTTCTTGAAGCATTTAACGCCATTGCTTCTTTAAATGGCGTGGCGCTTATTCATGCAGAAGATGACGATATAATAAGGCAGCTTGAGAGAAATCTTTCAGAAAAAGAATGGGGAAAAATGTCGAGCCTCGCCAGAACACGGCCAGATGTATGCGAAGCTTCCGCTATTTCGACTGTCTCTTGGCTTGCCAGGCAGAGTAGAACTCATGTTCATATCGTTCACTTAAGTTCGGCTTTGGGCCTGCAAGAAGTTATTCAGGCCAGGAGATTGGGAACATGTATTTCAACAGAGACATGTCCTCAATATTTGTTTTTGACTGAAAGTGTATATGATTCTCCTGAAGGGTACCTTTTTTCAGCGAGTCCGAGTTTAAAAACAAAGCAGGACAACGAGAGACTTTGGATGGGACTTCTGAACGGAGATATAGATATAATTGCAACTGATCACTGTCCTTTTACGAAGAAGCAAAAGGAGTGGAAGGGGTCTTTTAAAAAATTACCCTATGGATTACCAGGCGTAGAGACGTCACGAGTTCTGCTCTTTTCGGAGGGGGTTCGGAAAAAGAGGATTTCTCTTTCGAATTTTGTCCATTTGACGGCGGGATCTCCTGCAAGATTGATGGGAATGTATCCCCAAAAAGGGGTTCTTGCCCCTGGTTCTGATGCTGATATCGTTATTTTTGATCAGGAAAAGAAATGGACACTTTCTGCTGGTACACTTCATATGGCAGTAGACTTTTCTCCCTATGAAAATGTACCCGTTATTGGAAAAACGTGGTGTACTCTTTCGCGAGGCACCGTTATCGTTGAAAATGGAGAATATGTTGATTTACAACGAAGAGGTCACTTTCTTCAATATAGAGAGACTGGAGCGTGAGGGGATGAATAAGAGAGTTCTTGTGGCTTTAGGTGGTAACGCTATTCTACAGCCGGGACAAAGAGGAACAGCTGTCGAACAGATGGCAAATATCGATCATACTGTAAAACAACTTTTGGATGTCGTTGAAGAAGGATATGAATTGGTATTGACTCATGGGAACGGTCCCCAGGTTGGTGCTATTCTCATTCAACATGAAATGGCGAAAGATAAAATTCCGCCTATGACTCTTGATCTCTGTGGGGCCGAAAGTCAAGGGCTTATTGGGTATATGTTGTGCCAAAGCATTAGAAATGAATGTGCTGGTCGAGGATTGAAAAAAGATGCAGTATGCCTTGTAACTCAAGTGGAAGTAGATCCTCAAGATAAAGCCTTCCGTAATCCCACAAAACCTGTGGGGCCATTTTATGCGCAGTCAGAAGCGGAACTTCGTATGGCGGAGCGTGGAGAACGGTGGATTGAAGATGCGGGACGAGGATGGCGTAAGGTTGTTCCTTCTCCCAATCCGAAGAAGATTGTTGAAAAAGACGTTATCCTTGCCCTCGTTGAACAAGGAACACTGGTAGTGGCGTCAGGCGGCGGGGGAATTCCTGTGTGCCGCGATCAGCAGGGGCTTTTATATGGAGTAGAAGCTGTTATTGATAAAGATTTAGCAGGTGAATGCCTAGCTCATGATGTACGGGCCGATATTTTTGTTATATTAACAGATGTTCCCAACGCTATTCTTTATTACAATACGCCCGATCAGAAACCTTTGGGGAAAGTTTCTGTAGAAGATATGGAAAGATACGTGGAAGAGGGACATTTCAGAGCTGGTTCCATGGGGCCTAAGGTTGAGGCAGCGCTGCGTTTTGTCAAGAATGGCGGGGAGCGAGCTATAATAGCCAGACTTGATCAGGTTATAGCAGCATTGAAAGGAGAAGCGGGAACGCAGATTATACGTTCTTAATACGTGTCGAAAAATACTTATAAGTCAGGATGAGGGGATTAAAACGTTACATTCTCAAAGAGTTGATCAAAGGGTAAGTCGCAACACTCATGTTATTTTTTCTATTTTGTTATTGGCATATTTTATGTCGTATTTCTTTAGAATATCCCCCTCTGTAGTTATGCCTATTTTCTCAACACGTTTGGGAATGAGTGCTTCTTTAACAGGTTTTGTCGCAAGTTTTTATTTTTATGCCTATGCTGCTATGCAACCTGTTTGCGGCCTTCTTCTTGATCGTTTGGGGCCTTTGCGGGTCGTAGCTTTAGGTCTTTTGATTACGGCGTCTGGCACGGCCTTGATTTTATTTACTCAGACGCCTTTTTCTATTGCACTCTGGCGTCTTTTAACAGGCTTGGGGTTAGCTCCTATGTTTTTAGGCGCTTTAGTCTATCAATCAGCGGCTTTTCCTCTTGAACGATATGCCTTTTATTCAGGATTGACGTTAGCAGTGGGAAATTTCGGAGCCGTTGTTGGGGTTGCGCCTCTTGGCTGGGCCATAGATTCATGGGGGATATCGTTTGTCTTTGCTTTTCTGAGTTTCTTCTGTGTTGTTCTTGCTTTGTCTCTCTTTTTAAAGAGAAAAGAGGATCCTATCTTTTGTAAAAAGGGAAAGGCGCAGAAGAGTTTGCTGCAAAATCTCAAGGAAACAGGTGTTTTTGTCTTTACGTCACCCGTCGTTCGTTCTATTGCTCTTATTTGGAGCATGTTAATGGGAGCTCTTCTCTCTTTACAGGCTCTTTGGGCTGTATCGTGGTTTGCCCATGTGTACGACCGCCCCTTTGCAGAATGTCGCATTTGGGCAACGTCCATTGGAATAGGTGTTATGGTTGGAACTCTTGCAGCTGGCTCTTTGGGGACTTCAAAATCGAGTCGTGAGAAGTTGCTTTTTTCTTCTACTGCCTTGTTTGTTATTGCTCTTTTTCTTCTCAACATATTTTTGTTTTTACGTCTTCCTGTATTTATTGCCGGAGGTGCTAGTTTTGTTCTGGGTGTAAGTTTCGGATCGGGAGCGGTGTGTTATGCAGCTCGCATTAACGAAGAAGCTCCGCAACATCTGCGCGGAGCTGTAATGGGAATAGTTAATTCCCTTATTTACGTATCAGTTATCTTCTTCCAATGGGGAACTGGCACTCTTATTGACAAAGAAGGTTATGCCGTTACATACTTCATCGTTTTTTTACTTGTAGCAATGAGTCTCTTCTCCCTTAAGAAATTATGGCAACATTAAGGGCAAGTCGTAAAAGTGTTCCTGCAGTTAAGGCCGAGAGAATCATAATAGCTAAACTTGCAGCGAGTTTTTTGCCGCCGAGCTCTTTCCATAAAACAATGAATGTAGCAATACAAGGGAATGTCATAGCTAAAGTCACAGTTGCTATAACCAGTTGTTGCGGCGTCATATTGAGTGTTGCCAACATTCCGACAGCAACGTCTTTGCGCAAAAGCCCCATAATAATTGGTCCTGCTGCTTCTGCCGGTAAACCGAGTAGCCCGGTAAATATGGGTTTGAGCAGTTGCGTAATAACGTTTATAAAGCCTGTCATATAGAGAAGATTTACCAAAAACACTCCCACCATCACAAGAGGAATAGCTTCAATAAAAAATCCCTTTAAGCGAAACCAGAGTTTATACAAAAGGTCTCGTGCTGATGGAACTCTGTATGGAGGTATTTCTACAATAAGTTCAGGACTGTATCCTGGCATAAATAAGTGCAGTATTCGCCCGATAACAACCCAAGCGAGAAAAAGAACCCCATATGTTATGAGAACATATTGTATTCCTAGGTGCCCGATAACGCCTACGATCATGGCCTGCAACCCTGCGCAGGGTATTGCTACTGAAATGAGCGTGGCAGCAATAAAACGTTCCCGATCCGATTCGAGAACTCGTGTTGCGAGAATTCCGGGGACATTGCAACCTAATCCCAACAAAGCCGGAACTACAGCGTATCCATGAAGGCCAAGTCGGTGGAAAAGGGCATCGAAAAGAACTGCAAAACGTGGCAAATAACCAACATCTTCCAAAAAACTCAATGCCAGATAAAACGAAAGAACGTAAGGTAAAACCATAACGACTGGTACATAAAGACCTGTAGAAAGCAACCCGAAACTTTGCTCCATATCTATAGCGCCATTAAAGAGTGTGCCAATAAGAAGCTGATGAACAAGGGGCCATCCTGCCACGAGAGAGGAAAGTTTCATAAGTAATGGAATCCATACCCGCTCTACCAGTGGATCAAGAAGCAGATTGATCAAACCCTCTCCAATGAGACGAATCACATAAAAACTTATAGAGATAACGAAAATTCCTATTATTCCTCCCCATATAGGGTGAACAGATAGGTCTTCAAGAGTGTCTCTTAGAGTATGATGCCGGTGAACAACTTTTTGAGTTTGTTCGATAATTGAGCCAATTCGTTTCCATCGTTCTTCGCTTGTAAGCGTTGGAAGATTACATTTTTTAGCTTCCGGTATTCGTGCAATAATCTGATTTATTCCCTGCCCGGAAAGCGCTACAGTAGGAACAACAGGAACGCCAAGAAGTTCTTCAAGCTTCTCTACATTGATGCTAATTCCACGATGGCGGGCTTCATCAATCATATTTAACGCCACAATAGTGGGAATTCCTCTTTCCATTGCCTGAAAAGCCAAATAAAGATTGCGTTCAAGTGCTGTTGCGTCGAGAACGATAATAGCCAGATCCGCGCCTTCATCAATCATGCGACGAGCTACGTGCTCCGCTTCATTTGTAGGATCGAGTGTGTACGCACCAGGAACATCTATGATTCTATATACCTCAGAATCATAGCGAAGCCAGCCTTCCATAAAACCTACTGTCGTTCCCGGATAATTTGAAGAAAGGGCGCGAACTCCTGTTAATCTTGAAAAGATAACGCTTTTCCCAACGTTTGGGTTTCCAATAAGGAGTAGTGTTTTTGTTAAAGGAGGTTCAGTTGCCATGACAATTCTCCTTAACTGGTACAACCATTACTCGGGAAGAGATACGCCATCCAATAGCTATCTGACGACCATCCACAATAATAGTAATTGGTCCATGAAAGGGCATGCCCGAAATTTTTTCTATAATTTTCCCCTCGCGAAGGCCAAGGGCTTCCAAACGCCGTCGGCTTTCGCCTAAAGGCATTTGGACAATTTGAGCCCTTATTCCATTTTCGAGATCTTTAAGATTTAGACTTAGAGTCTGATTCATCCCGTCTTCGCAGTTGGCCACATGCTGCATTGATATCAGATCCTTTTTCTCGGCGTATTTCATATTCGATGTTAAGCTCTTTGAGAATAGAGCCAAAAGCTTTTATCCGCTCCGGTGTTGAACGTTTATATCTGGAATCGACCGGATTATAAGGAATTAGATTTACGTATATTGACAAGTTATTTGTCAAAGCCGCAAGTTCGTATGCCTGCTCACTGGAGTCATTTACTTTATCGATCATAACGTATTCAATGGTGATACGATCGCCGGTTTTTTCCTGATAATAACGAAGGGCTTCTATAAGAGAACCCAAAGAGTACTTCTGGTTTACTGGCATAAGCTTGTTTCTCAACGTGTCATTTGTAGCGTGAAGAGAGACTGAGAGACGAACAGGAATGTCTAGCTCTGCCATAGCGCGAATACCAGGAACTATTCCCGATGTTGAAACAGTTATGTGGCGAGCGCCAAGTCCCCTCATTTTAGGATGGTTCAGAATCTTTATGCTCTTAAAAAGAGCTTCTTGATTGAGCAACGGTTCTCCCATACCCATAAATACAATATTCGTAATGTTTTGTCCTGCCACCTTTTCCATAGCAAGAAATTGTCCGACGATCTCTCCTGCAGTGAGGTCCCGAACAAAACCGCTCATTCCCGTAGCACAGAAAGTACATCTCAGAGGGCAACCTACCTGGCTTGAAATACAAGCTGTGTTGTGATTCCCATGAGAGAGAAGAACAGATTCTATCTTCTGCCCGTCCTGCAACTGCCATAGAAATTTTCGTGTGCCGTCTTTTGATGTCTCATGCCTTACCAGAGTTGGAGGCAATACCAATAGCTTATAAGAAAGATCCTCTCGCAGGTCTTTCCCAAGATTTGTCATGTCATAAATATTAAATACTTTCTTTTGGTATATCCATTGGCAAAGCTGATCTGTTCTGTAACGCTGAAGCCCGAGTTTTTCTGTGCACAACTCAAGCCATTCATCGTAATTCATTTCTAGAGCTACAATGGCTCCATCCATATTTGTTCCTCCTGACTCAAATAATCTCAATAACAAATAGTATATATGTTCATGGTAAAAAATGATATGCGAAAATTATGAAAGGGAAAAGGAAGACTTGAGCAGCGAAGCAAGCTTTTCTTTTGTCATGAACCCATATATTTCTTTTCTCCACTCTATTGCAGGAGGAGAAGCGCAGGCTCCCAAGCAAGTCGTGATCTTTATTTGAACACTCTCTTCAAGAGAGAGCTCTTGTATAACCTTTTCTGCTACAGGGGCGAAATCCCGACTACATGGTCCACAGATATATAATATTTCTGGTTTTCCTCCAGCTAATCCTGAGAGGGACGAGAAAGAGACTGCTACTAAAACCAGTATAAATAAAAGTCTTTTCATTTTGTTCACCCTCTTTTTTATATAGTATTATAAATATACGTATAGCCCCTATTTTTATTTTATACAGCAGCTTTTTCACTGTATTAGAGGCACGTATTATTACAGAGAAATGGAGTGAGAACGGTGTTTGATTTCTTTATATCACTGAGTCCTGTTGTACAAGCTCTCATTGGCACTCTCTTTACTTGGGGATTAACTGCTCTTGGTTCTGCTGCTGTTTTTTTACGAAAAAATCCCAGTCAGAAGATGCTCGATATTATGCTGGGATTTGCTGCTGGCGTTATGATTGCTGCCAGTTATTGGTCTTTACTTGCTCCTGCCATTGATATGTCCTCGGAAATGGGGATGCGGCCGTGGCTTCCTCCTGCTATAGGTTTTCTCTTAGGTGGCATTTCCCTCAGAGTCATAGACCGTTTATTGCCTCACCTTCACTTGGGACAACCTCGTCAAGAAGCCGAAGGAATTGCTACGACATGGAAAAGAACAACATTACTTGTTTTGGCTATCACTCTTCACAATATTCCTGAAGGAATGGCTGTAGGAGTGGCGTTTGGGGCTGTCGCCTATGGTATCCCTTCTGCCTCGCTGGCAGGAGCCATTGCTCTTGCCTTGGGAATTGGCATTCAAAACTTTCCTGAAGGAATGGCTGTCTCCATGCCATTGCGACGGGAGGGGTTTTCTCCATTAAAAAGCTTTTGGTACGGGCAGCTTTCAGGTATAGTGGAACCTATTTTCGGAGTTTTGGGCGCTATCGCTGTTGTTGCAGCCAGACCGATTTTACCATATGCTTTGGCTTTTGCAGCTGGAGCCATGATTTTTGTTGTTGTAGAAGAGGTTATTCCTGAATCACAACAGGGAGGTAATGGAGATCAGGCTACAATGGGAGTCCTTTTGGGTTTCACTATAATGATGATATTAGATGTGGCTTTAGGGTAAAATAATAAAAAGCTGCTTTTGAAGGGACGGAAGATAATGTCAATTATAGAGCTTTTGTTGACAGCAGCGGCTCTTTCTATGGATGCCTTTGCTGTGTCGCTTGGCGTGGGGGCATGTTTACCTCTGTTAAGTCCCGGCCCGGCGTTTCGAATGGGGGCTGCCTGTGGTGGTTTCCAGTTTTTAATGCCCGTTTTGGGATGGGCTATGGGAATACGGTTACTTTCTTTTATAGAAGCTTATGACCATTGGGTTGCCTTTATTATCCTTTTTATTCTTGGTGTCAATATGATCAGAGAATCGAGAAAGGAAGAGACATGCGAAGGGAAAGATAGTACTCATGGATTGACTCTCCTTTCTTTGGCTATAGCTACCTCTATTGATGCGTTAGCTGCTGGTATCGGTGTAGCAGCCTTGAAAGGACCTGTTATGATCTTGGCTGTTCCCGCAGGTGTTATCACCGGTTGTCTATCAACGGCAGGTGTATTCTTGGGGTTCCAGGCAGGACGTTTTCTTGGCAAGTATGTTGAAATTGTTGGCGGAGTCGTTTTGTGCTCCATTGGGTTGAGAATTCTGCTAACCTCAATATGACCCAGATACAAATTGTTGTAACAGGAAGCCGTGGAAAAAGTAGTGTAGCAAGATTATTGTTTTGCGCCCTTTCTTCCTATGGGCTTCAGACATGGGCGAGAATTACTGGCGTTGTTCCTAGGGAACTGTCTCCTTTTGGAGAAAGAGCTATTTTGCGAAGTGCGGGGGGGCATGTAGAAGAGATGCGCTGGTGGCTTCGTTCTCTTCCTCCTCATGCAGAAGCAGTTGTTTTGGAAAATAGCGCGGTAGCGCCAGAACTTCAGAAACTTCCATCATGTTGGCTTAAAAATCCCATTTTTGTCATAACCAACGTGCGGTCAGATCATCAGGATGCATGGGGACCAGGAGAGGAGGGGGCTGTCTTAGCTCTCACCCAGGGAATTCCGCGGAAGAGTACTGTTTTTATTCCTGAATCAACATCCTCGTCTCCTTTGCTACTCAGCGTTTTGACTCAAAAACAATGTCAAATACATATAGCTGCATTTTCTTCTCTTGAAACATGTGTTATGTGGAAAGAAGAAAACATGGCGATAGTGAGAGATATTCTTTCTTTTTTGGGGCTTGATCCCAAATTGGGAGAAGAAGCAATGACGCGTCTTCTCCCTGATATAGCAGATTTTCAGGAAATAAAGTTTGGAGAAAATATTTTAGCAGTTGCTTTTTCAGCCAATGATGTAGAGACAACGCAGCGACTTTTTGAAAGTCTTCGATGGCCCGTGGAGGATACGACTCTTCTTTTCAACAATCGAAGGGATAGACCTGAGCGATTAAAAGCTTTTCTCCCTTGGCTTAGGCGAAAAGATTGGAAGAAAGTCTATTTAATGGGGGCTCGTCCCTTTTGTGGTCATGAGGGGATTGAATATATAAAAATGGTATCTACACAAGAATTCGCGAGTTTTATGAGGCAGAAAAAACGAGTATTAGGATGCGGAAATGTGGCAGGTCTACCACTCGAATATCTTCTTGAATATACATATAAAAGGTGTAAACATGCATAATCTTCAGTTTGCGACAATAGGGATAGGAATTGCTTTAGGAATGCTTTTTTATCGTCGAACGGGACGTTCTTGTGGTGGAATTATTACCCCAGGTTTTATCGCCCTTCAGTTAGGAAATCCTCTTTCTGTAGGAATAGCTATAGGAACGGCACTTTTTCTTGCTTTACTTCTTGAGATAATTGTCCGTTTTACGGGTATATATGGTCGACAGCGCATTGCACTGGCAATGCTCATGGCTTTGGGATGTAAAGTACTTCTCGATCTTTTCTTCCCCTCTACATCTCTTTGGCTTGGCTGGGTGGTTCCTGGCCTTTTAGCAGCCGATATGCAACGCCAAGGGATAGGGGAGACCCTTATTGGAACGGTTATCGTGACTTTGCTTACGGCGATGTCTTTTGATGTATTGGTTGGTTTAGGGCATCTTTTAGAGAGGTCGATATAAGTTATGAACGAAGAACATATCCCGTCTTTAAACGATTATCTGAAGAAACAACGAGCCTTTGTTTTGAAAAGTCGTATGCGTCTTTTATTTTTGGCTTTTGTTCTTGTGCTCTTATGGTTTTTGCCGAGACGCTGGGGATTTTCCTCTGAAGAAATGCGATTATGGAACGATGTCCGTCAAGCAGAACTTTATATCTGGCAGTTGCGAGAAGATCAACAGATAGGAGCAGGGGGAGCAGATCCGTGGAAACTTGGACTTATAGGTGTGGAGTGGAGTCCTCTTTCGACGACTCTAGGAAGTCTTGAATCTAAGCGAACAGCGTGTCATCCTGGCTGGTCTGTGGCCATTCTTAGAAAATTTGATAGTATGGGGTTGAAAGAAGGAGATCCAGTGGCAATACTTTCTTCATCCTCTTTCCCGGGATTATTGCTTAATGCATTGAAAGCTGCGGAATATCGAAAACTAAACGTGCTTCTTATCGTCTCGTTGGGATCGTCAACATGGGGTGCCAATGTGCCTGAAATTCCTTGGCCCATAATGGCAGAAGAACTTAGAAAAAACGGATTATTACATACGAAAGCTAATTACTATACCCTTGGCGGTGATGACGAAAATGGAGGAGGAATTGCTCCTGAAGGGGTAGAGATAATGATTCAAGCGGCGGAAAGGGAAGGTGTGCCCCTTCTACGTGAAGAGAATCTCGAAAAAATGATAGAAAAGAAGATGAATATTGTAGAAAACTTTGTTCCCAAACTTGTGATGAGCATAGGTGGTTCTCATGCAAATATGGGTAATGATGATGAAATCTTGACTCTCTCAGGAGGTTTACATCTTCCTTCTGGAAGAGAAAACGCAGGAGATGGCATTATAGGTCGGGCTCTCTCTGCAGGGTACCCTGTCTTCCATTTTCTCAATCTTCATGATTTGAGCCTAAAATATGGTATCCCGTATAATTCCTCTCCTTCGAAAGAGATGGCATCTCAAAAAAGTTGGTTTTTTTCTTTACTTGGCGTTTTCTTGGGCGGATGGGTTTTGTTTTCTCATCGAAGATGGATGCTCTTTTGTGGCAAGAAAAATGGGGGAGAAGAAAAGTGACTCTATATTTGGGAGCTATAGACAACGATCGGAAAGTTCTCTACCAGCTTGAAAAAATGGCGGAAGCAGAAGAGTGGCGTTTTTACGCTACAGTTGATCCCGAAGAAGCTCTTGCTTGGATACGTGATGATGAAATAGATATCCTTCTCTTGAATATTAAAATGCCCATTGTTAGTGGGTATCAGCTTATACAAAAAGCGAGGGATCTTTCGGAAAAAGTGGTTCTCATTGCTTTATCAGAAACAGAAGAAGAAGATACGGCTTCAAGGGCCTTATTGGTAGGAGCTGATGATTTTATTATAAAACCGTTACGGCTCTCAGATTTCAGAGCTCGTTTGCGATTACATGAAAAGTTGGTTAGCTATAGGGAGCAGCTGAATTGGGATATACGTAAAAAAGGCATTAGTGTCGATACTATGAGGGAAGTTATATATTGTGTTAAGCGAAATAAGGAAGCTATGGATTGTGATGAAGTCGCAGCTCAGACCGGACTTGCTTATGTGACTGCCCATAGGTATCTCGATTTTCTAGCCGATCGGGGAATGGTAGTGCGTGTATCTGCTTCTTTGGATGGTCGTCCTGGGCGTCCTAAAACGTTTTATGAATGGAAAGGTGGACTTAAAACAGTATGAAATCTCTTCACAGTTTTGCTCTTGGCCGTCGAACTCTTGATATCTCTTTAGAACGGCCAATATTGGAAACTCAGATTCTGGGAAACCGTCCAATCCCTAATTCTCCAGAGAAAGCTTTGGCTCTTCCGTGCGAGAGTCCTCTTTTGCGTAATATGGCTAGAGAAGTTTCAGATATTACTGTTGTTATTCCTGATGCAACCCGTTCTTGGCAAGATGTTCCACGTATGGCTCAGGCTATTCGAAGAGAACTACGCGAAGGCGGTCGTATGCCGGTGACGTGGATTATTGGCGGAGGGCAGCATAGATTACCTACAAAGAACGAAATACAAATGCTTCTTGAAGATATACCATTGAGTGGTGACAAAATTCTTTGCCATGACAGTACTCAGGGAGTCAGAACTGGAGATGTGACTTCTCGTGGAACTCCTGTGATTTTGCACCAATCTGTGGCCAGGGCTGACTTGATTGTTCCCATTGGCGGAATAGCCTATCACGATCTTGCTGGTTTCAGCGGTGGTCGTAAGGCACTGCTTCCCGGTATATCAGGAGCAGAAGCCATTCAGCATAACCATGCACTTTCTCTTGTGGGCGCGACAATTGCTTCTTCTGTTCAGTGCGGAGCATTAAAGGGCAATCCCGTAGCTGAAGATATGGAGGAGTATGCACAAATAGTTTTTTCTGAACGAAAAGGATTTTTGCTAAATGTGATTCCTGATGAAAATGGGAACCCATATTGTTATGTAGCAGGAGATCCTTTCCAGGCATGGTTGAAAGGAACAGAGTTGGCGCAACAGCTTCAGACCCTTTGGATATCTGAAAAAGCGTCTTTGGTTCTGGTTTCGTGTGGTGGCTATCCATACGATATTGATCTATACCAATCGACAAAAGCTATTTCAGCCGTACTTCATGCACTGGATTCCAAAGGAGGTCTAGTCCTTTTTGCAGGTCTTGAAGATGGCGCTGGACCAGGAACTTTCGGCGAAGATTTTCGCCTTGCTATAGAAGAGCCCGAGAGGGCTATGCAGAAATTGCAACAAAATTTTTCCATTCCTGCTTTTATTGCTTCGAAAATAGTGGCAGACCTTAAGGGGCATCCAGCGGCACTTGTTTCGGATCGTTCTGACCTGCCTTTTCCAGGGGAAGTTTTTACCAATGAAAAAGAGGCTTTGGAATGGATCGAAAAAAAGATTCCAGTGGGTCCTGCTTTGTGCGTTCCTGCAGGAAATTGTGTGACAGTAAGAAGAAAATAATAAATAATAAAGGGAAGCACATAAAATAAAGTGTGCCTCCCTGTGTTCTTTCTTCGTGTGTTTCTATTTAGTTTATTGTTTAAACCATTTGTTTCTGAGATTTTCCAGCTCATCAGAGTTTTGCATTTCGTTAAGGGCTCCATTTACAGCATCTAAAAAGTCTTTTTCTTCAAGATGAATAGCTAGCGCTTTGCCAGCTCCAGTAATTTCTTGTTCAAATGCGATAGAAATTTTACCGTCAAAATCTTTTTGATCGAGGAATTTTTTAGCTACTGGAACATCCATCAATGTAGCATCAGCCCTTCCCAGCGTAACTTCTCTCACACAATCATCAAATTTTTGGAAGGTCTTTACGTTTGCTCCTTCTATTGTGCGAGAAAAAGTTTCTTGAACAGTTCCAAGCTGAACAGCTATAATTTTCCCCTTCATGTCGTTTAGTGTTTTGAGCGAAGTGTTCTCAGTTTTTGCTAAAAAAGCGCTCATAGATATTTCATAGGGGGTAGAAAAAGCTACTCGTTTGGCTCGTTCGGGGGTTGCGCTCATTCCTGCGGCGACAATATCGATCTTATGGGCTAGTAGCGCTGGGATAAGACTATCGAAGGGCATATCTACCCACTCAATCTTTTTCCCGAGTTTATTTGCAATACTTTCCATAAGTTCAATGTCAAATCCCTGAAGATTGTTCTTTTCATCCCGAAATTCATAGGGGGGATATGTGCTCTCTGTTCCTATAACTATGGTATCTTTATCTAGAACCTTAGCATGCGCAGAAATGGGTGAGAGAACGAACAAATAAAGAAATAGTACTGAAACGATAATTTTTTTCAATTTCCTACACCTCCACCTTAAACAAAGGTTTACAGATTGATAAAAATATGTTTTAAAGTTTATGGAGAGATGGTATCAGATTTATCATCTCTGTCAAGTGAATTTTTATGTTGAGGTGATTGTTATTATGCATTGGGAATCTCTCTTTAACGCCCGCGCTCAAAAGCTACAACCATCGGGGATTCAGGAAATGATGGTTTATGCTTCTCGTCCAGGAACTATCTCTTTCGCTGCAGGTCAACCTTCCGAAGACCTCTATCCGGTTGAAGTTATTAAACAAGGGTTCAATGAGGCACTGAACGATATGTCTGTTTTGGCTTATCCCCATACAGCAGGCGATCCTTTGCTGCGTAAATGGGTTTCTGATTGGATGGCTGATGAAAAACTTGTTTTAGAAGCTCCAGGCGAAGATCGCATTCTTTTGACTACTGGTTCTCAGCAGGGATTGAATATTCTTTCGCAGCTTTTTCTGAAAGATGGGGATGTCGTTATTGTTGAAAACCCCTCCTATCCAGAAGCAATGCTGACCTTTGAAAAAGAGGGGGCTCGTTTTCTTACCGTTCCCATAGATGAAGAGGGACCTGACCCTATGCGACTTGAGAAAGTTTTAAAAAAAGAAAAAGTAGCCTTTTTTTATACGATCCCTACATTTCAGAATCCATCAGGGGCAAGCACTTCTTTAAAACGAAAAAGAGAAATTCTGGCTCTTTTGAAAAAGTATGGGGTGACTCTTGTTGAGGATGATCCATATAGACAGTTGTGGTTTGATAGCCAGCCTGAGGCCACTTATCTTAGTATTGCAGAAGAAGATGATCCTGTAATTTATCTTGGCAGCTTCTCTAAAATTGTAGCGCCAGGACTTCGTTGCGGATGGATGGTTTTACCTCCTGAGGTTATGGAAAAAGCTGTTCAGCTACGTCTGACTCTTGAACTGGGATCTTCGGCGCTTTTGCAGAGAATTGTCTTTTTTGTGGTATCACAGCCTTCTTTTGACGAACATCTTCATTCACTCAGAGATGAGTATAAAGAGCGGAGAGATGCTATGGCCGAGGCGATTTCCAAATATTTAACCCCCTTAGGCTTTTCCTTTTCTCTTCCCCATGGTGGTTTCTTTTTTTGGGGAGAAAATAAAAAGATAGATGGAGTGGCTTTTGCCCGTTTTGCTGCAAAAGAGCACAAGGTTGCCGTTATCCCAGGAGAAATTTTCTTCGCGTTTCCAGAGGAAGGGAAACACTTTATACGTCTCTCCTTTGCAAAGGTAAAAGCTGGTGAGATGTCTACGGGAATAGAAAGGATTGCTGAAGCTTTCAGAGAATTCTGTTAAAAAGATAAATTCAAACACTATGTTGACGTAGTAAAGTGGGTTCGTTATAATACCTCCAAATGTTTTTAAGAAACAGCGATGAAACAGGGCGCGCATTTGGCATATCGTGATACCAGGGATGAACATTCGATGGACTGAGAGGTGTTCTTATCACGGCTGAAGAGCTTAAAACCTGTGGAGCTGGAGCGGAAAAGATAGAGCCATATCTGGAGTACGTTCCCGGGTAGTCTCCGTTATAAGACCAGAGCGAGATACGTGTATGTATCTAAGCAGGGTGGTACCGCGAGTTCAAGGACTCGTCCCTTCGGGGACGAGTCCTTTTTTTATATTGAGGAGGAAACAAAATGAGTTCGAGGGAACATTTGGTTTTTGATGGTTGCGATACTGTAGAGCTTGCCAATACTTTTGGCACGCCGCTTTATGTGCTTTCGGAAACAGCAATACGTGAGCGTTGCCATGAAGTGAAGGAAGATTTTCTTCATAAATATCCCAACACAAAAGCTGTCTATGCGAGCAAAGCCTTTCTTACTATGGCTATGGCCAAAATTATTGCCAGTGAGGGATTGGGGCTTGATGTTGTTTCCGGAGGAGAGATTTATACGGCTTATAGGGCCGGTTTCCCCATGGAAAGAACAGTATTCCACGGAAACAACAAAACGTTGGAAGAGCTTCAGCTTGCCTTGGAAACCGGGGTGGGACGTATTGTTGCAGATAGCGAGTCTGAAATAGATATTATCGAGGAAGCGGCACGACGAAGAGGCAAAAAAGCAATTCTTCTTCTTCGGGTGGCTCCAGGAGTTGATGCAGAAACCCATAAATATATTGCTACAGGACATACCACATCCAAGTTTGGCTTTTCGCTAGCTGGTGATACGTTGCTGCGAACGATTCGCCGGATCATGGCTTCCGATCTTCTTGAACTTAAAGGATTCCATTCCCATGTAGGCTCTCAACTTCAGAGTAATCGTTCTCATGTTTTGGCCGTAGATGCTTTAGTGAATGAAATGAATCTGATGTTCAAACAACTGGGGTTTGTTACAGAAGAACTCAATATAGGCGGAGGGTTTGGCGTTCCTCAACATCAGGGAGATACGAGAACCACTCTCAAATACTTTATCGATCCCATTATGTCTCACGTAACAACAGAGTGTGAAAAGGCAGGGCTTGTTCGTCCCATGATCATTATTGAGCCAGGTCGATGGATCGTATCTGAAGCTGGCATCACTCTGTACAGAGTCGGGAGCATAAAGGATGTTCCTGGGGGCATTACCTATGTCGGTGTGGATGGAGGAATGACAGATAACCCAAGACCAGCCCTATATGGAGCTCAGTATTGGGGAGTTGTTGCCAATAAAGCCGATGAACCTGCTGAGAAAAAAGTAACAGTTGTAGGTAAATGTTGTGAGTCTGGTGACGTGTTAATGCGAGAAGTTTTTGTTGCTAACACCATCAGCCGTGACGATATTTTAGCGGTATTTAATACAGGCGCATACAACTTCTCTATGGCGAGTAATTATAACCGTATTCCGAGAGCAGCTGTTGTTCTTGTTCGTAATGGAGAATCTCACGTTATTGTGAATCGTCAAAGCTACGATGACCTCCTTTTGGGAGAGGGTATTCCTCAACATTTGCTCTAAAAATATTTCTTATCAATATATAACGGAAAGGATGTAAAGAATGACCGACACAAACACCGACACGAATACTGAAACAAGTACCGGAACACGAAAGAAGTTTAAACTTCCTCACGTCTTTGTATTGCTTTTTATCATGATCTGTCTGGCTGCCGTTCTGACTCATCTTCTGCCAGCAGGGCAATTTGACAGACAAGCTATGGAAATAGGCCCTAATCAGGTACGCCAAGTTCTTGTGCCGGGAAGCTATCATACCGTTGAATCGTCGCCTGTAAGTCCTTTTGAAACGATGATTTCAATTTATAAGGGAATGGTTGCTGCTGCTGACATTATTTTCCTTGTTTTTCTGCCGTATGCGTCTTTTTGCATTGTTGTCCGGACAGGAGCAATGAACAGTTTTGTCGGTTGGTTGTTACGCGTAACGCAGGGGAAGGATGTTCTTCTGATTCCTTTGTTCTCTATCGTATTCAGTCTTGGCGCATCTCTTTTTGGGATGTTTTCAGAGTTTTATGGTTTTATTCCTCTTTTTGTAGGTTTGGCGATTGCGCTGGGATACGATGCCATGGTGGGATTAGCCATTGTCGGTCTCTCTACCGGTGTTGGCTTTGCAGCATCCATGACCAATCCTTACACTGTTGGAATTGCACAGAAAGTTTCTGAGGTTCCTCTTTTTTCGGGGCTTGGCTTTAGATTTTTCCATTGGGCTCTTTTTACTGCGATTGCTATCTGGTGGACTCTTCGATATGCTCGAAAGGTAAAAAGAAATCCAGAATTAAGCATTGTAAATGGAACCGATTTTAGCCATATCGCGATGAACAGAGAAGAAATAATGAGCAACACGACAACATGGCGAGACAAAGGTGTTTTGGCCATTGTTGCAGTAACGATGGTTCTTCTTGTTTACGGAACACTTAAATTGGGGTGGGGATTCAACGAGCTTTGTGGTCTCTTCCTAACCATGGGAATATCAAGTGGACTTGTAGCTGGTTGGTCTCCAAACAAAATAGCGAAAGAATATGCAAGTGCATGCAGTGATGTTGTGGGTGGAGCTTTTGTAGTGGGACTGGCGCGAGGCGTATTGGTTGTATTGGCAGAGGGAAATGTTATAGATACCGTTATATATGGTCTTTCTTTACCTCTTTCAGGGTTGCCTCGTTTTATATCGGCGCAGGGCATGCTTATAACGCAGACTCTCATTAACTTCTTTATTCCTTCCGGGTCTGGACAGGCGGCAACTACAATGCCGATCATGGCGCCTTTGGCTGATATTTTAGGCGTGACAAGGCAGACAGCAATTCTGGCTTTCCAGTATGGCGATGGATTTTCCAATCTTCTTTTCCCTACATCAGCCAATATCGTAATTATGTGTGGTATTGCACATGTAACGTTAGATCAATGGTGGAAATTTTTTGTTCCTCTTTTTGGATTTGCGTATCTTATTCAAATGGGACTTCTCGCTCTTGCACAGGTAATAGGGTACTAACTCTTAAATAAGGGAGGTATGGTGATGGACGAGAGAAACAGAGGCAAAAGAGTTTTTATCCTGAGTGTATCAGCAATTCTGGGGTTGCTGTTTATGACCGGGATCGCATGGGCAGCGGAAGGTGAGGTCAAGCCTGACTTCGGAATCCTTTCTTTGTTGCCTCCTCTTATTGCCATAGGGCTCTGTATTCTTTCAAAGGAGGTAATTCCTTCTCTTTTTATTGGTGCATGGTTTGCAGGAACGATGATGGCAGGATGGAACCCTATTGTAGGTTTTGGAAAAGCTGTGGAGTTGCTGTGGAATAATTTAGGTGATCCTTGGGGAGCCAGAATTGTACTTACCAGCCTTACCATGGGCGGACTTGTAGGGATAATGCAAATTGGCGGTGGTATTGAAGCCACTGTTCAATGGATTACCAAGAAGATCAAGAGTGTTCGCGGAGCAATGCTCGTTACCGAACTTGCAGGTTTTATCATCTTCTTCGAAGATTACGTCAATACGCTCGTTGTGGGAACGACAATGAGTCCTATTACTGATAAATATCGGATTTCTAAAGAAAAATTGTCGTATATCGTTGATTCGACATCGGCTCCTATTGCCTGTATTGCAGGTATTTCTTCATGGGTTGCCTATATGGTTGGACAGATTGGTAATCAGTTTAATGCTCTTGAGATAGGCTACTCTCCGTATGTAGCATATCTTCGTTCTATTCCATATGTGTTTTATAACATTATTGCCCTTGTGCTTTTAACCTTTGTTATTTATACACAGCGAGATATGGGACCTATGCTTCATGCAGAGCGGAGAGCCAGACAGACGGGGCAGGTTCTTCGGGAGGGAGCAAAACCTCTTATTACAACTAAGCATGCAGATTTCGAACCAGAGGAAGGAACGCCGAGACGCATTGTTAATTTTTTGGTTCCCCTCGCATTTATGGTTGGGTTGATTTTCCTTATGCTTATTGTTACCGGCGGGTGGCCAAATGTCTCTTTGGCTACGGCTGTAGGAGAAGGCGACAGTTCAAAGGCTTTGGTTTGGGGGTCTTTCGGCGCTGTTTTCCTTACCCTCGTTTTCTTTAAAGCTCAGAGACTAGCTTCCTGGAACAGACTTTTCGCCGGTTTCATGCAAGGAATGAGTTCTATTTTCTTTGGAACCCTGATCCTTATCTTTGCCTGGGCTATCGGATCGGCTATTAAAGAGGTAGGAACAGCTCAGTACATAGTCAGAATAGCAGGAAATGCCCTTTCGCCAGCATGGATTCCGCTTTTGACTTTCTTTACTGGCGCTATCATTTCATTCTGTACGGGAACATCATATGGAACCATGGGCGTACTTATGCCAATAGTTGTTCCACTCGTTTATAACGTTACGCAAATTCATGATGCAGGGTTTATTGAAATATTACTTCCTACGATTGGAGCTGTCTTTGC
Organism: Aminobacterium sp.; assembly: GCF_034926885.1. Lineage (NCBI taxonomy): Bacteria > Thermotogati > Synergistota > Synergistia > Synergistales > Aminobacteriaceae > Aminobacterium > Aminobacterium sp. Next base: position 53,169 of record NZ_JAYFQR010000017.1, on the reverse strand, counting down.
TGGCGCCGTGTGGGGAGATCACAGCAGTCCCATTTCTGATACTACAATCATGAGTTCCATGTTCAGTGGTTCTGACCACGTTGATCACGTGAACTCTCAGATTCCCTATGCTTTTGTGGCTGCGGCAGGAGCGGCAGCAGGGTATGTCCTCATTGGTTTCGGACTTCCTGTTTTCTTCTCTCTCGTTTTGGGAGCAGTTGCGTCATGTTCTCTTTTCTTCTTTGTTTCGAAACCAATCGAAGAAAAAGCCTGAGTTTTTACTGACGCGAACTTTTAATTGGTACGGTACAATAATGGCAGAGGAGAGATTCCTCTGCCATTTTTAATGCAGAATACGAGGTGTCGGTTATGTTAGAATTTACAAAAATGCAGGGTAATGGCAACGATTTTGTTGTTATTGATAATAGAGACAATCAGATGGGGACATTAGCTCTCTCGCAATTGGCAGAACGTATCTGTCGACGTTGCGAGTCTGTTGGTGCTGACGGCCTTTTAGTTGTTGAGAAATCGGAGCATGAAGATTTTAGAATGCGTCTCTTTAATAGGGATGGCTCTGAGGGCGAAATGTGTGGAAATGGGGCTCGATGTATTGCTCGTTATGCTTGGGAAAAAAAATTAGCGGGAGAAAGTATGTCTTTTGAAACCTTGGCAGGCCCTATTCACGCTAAAGTTGAAGCTCCCTTTGTGGAACTCGATATGGGGAATGTTGATTTATCAGAGGGGTTTTGGGGAGAAAGCCTGAATGTAGGTGGTGAGACATTTCCTTTTGTCTATCTGATCGTAGGCGTTCCTCACTGCGTTCTTTTTATAGAAAATATTACAGATTTTTCAAGAGAGACGTTAGTCGAAATCGGGCGAACTGTTCGTTATGATACACAACGTTTCCCCAACGGAACAAATGTTAACTTTATTCAGCGAGTAGGAGAATCTGAACTCAAGGTAGTGACATACGAGCGTGGAGTTGAAGATCTGACTCTCTCTTGTGGAACGGGGTCTGCGGCTTCTGCCGTAGCGGCATCTATTGTGTTGGAAATGACTTCTCCTATACATGTGCATAATCCAGGGGGAGACAACTGGGTTTCTTTTTCCTTTGATGAAAAGCGAAATTATTGTAAAACCTACCTTAAAGGCAAGGCTGTTATGGTAGCCGAAGGAAAACTTTATGATGAGTGCCTGGCGTAGAGAAAAACGGAAAAACGTTTTTTGTGGCGTATAAGGAGGTGTAATAAATGAAGCGAAGTAAAAAAATGACACTCGCGCTTTTTATAGCCGTTGGAGTTGTCGGAATACTTCTTATCATAGGGAGTATGAATGTTGGTGGAGATATTGTCAGACGGGAAGCGACAACAGCTGTCTCTGAAATTCTTGGTGCTGATTTGGCTATTGAAAGCGTTACAGGTAATCCTTTAAAAGGCTACAACCTTTATGAAATCACCCTGAGTAAAAAGGGAGCATTATTACTTTCTGCTGATTCTTTGGGAGTAAAAGTGAATCTTATGTCTGTTTTTTCAGGATCACCCCGACTTTCTCGGGTTACTATTCATGGTCTTGATGTTGATGCAGAGAAGCTCTCTAAGGAATTCGCTGCAATAAAGATGAAACCTGGAGAAGGAGAAGCTCCTATAGAGGCTCTTTCTATTAGAAATGGCAGAGTCCATACTCCTTGGGGAGAGACAACTATTGCTCAAACGGATTTTGATCTAAGCAAAGATGGTATAAAAGCCGATGTAGATTTATTAATGAATACCGTTCCCATTAAAGGTGGAATAAACCTTAGACGTGAGAAAGAAGTTCTTGAATTCAAGGATCTTAATATGAAAATTGGAGAGGGAAGGATAATGGCGAAGGGTGCTATTCTTCCAAGCCTTTCCATTAAGGGCGAGATAGAGAAACTGAACGTAGCTCAGCTTGCTCTTTTTTGGCCCACATTACGAGGAAGCGCCTATGATGGCCTTTTCTCGTCATCCTTCATTGCAGAAGGGATATGGAATAACCCTATTCTTTCCGGTCATCTTTCCTTTTCAGGAACGTCTCTTGCAGGATATCCCGTACAATCAGTGGAAAGTAATTGGAGGTATGAAGCTTTTCGTTTGAATCTTGAAGATTTAAAGGGAACAGCTTTGGCTCTTCCTCTTAGTGGGCGTGCTGCTTTTGCTTTTGTTCCGGGGAAAGCCCCATTTATTGATATCGCACTGGAAGGGAAAAATGCTTCTTTGGAAGAGTTAAAGAAAACCGTTCCAGCATTAGCTTCCGCTAAGGGAAAAGTTGATATTTTTTCAGTGGTTGTGAAGGGGTCTCCGACAACTCTTGCAGGGAATATAGATCTGAAAGCCGCTCAGATAGAAGCTTATGGTCAGCAGCTACAAAATACGTCTGCCAATGTGGCTTTCAAGGGAAGCACAGCAACAATCAAAGGGAATTCCGTTATTGATGGAGGGTCACTTGCGTTAAGCGGATCTGTGAGCCAATTACAAAAAAATCCTCGTCTTGATATTCTTTTCAAGGCTCGAAGTATAGATGTAGGCAAAATAACAGCTTCTCTTCCTAAAGCCCCGAAAATTGTTCCTAAAGGGGCCGTGAGCGCTGATGTTGGTATTAAGGGTGTTGTAACTGCCCCCCGCCTTGAAGGCAGAACATGGTCTGATCGACTCTCTTATGGAGAAGAGGCTTTTAATGATCTTAACGTTGTCTTTGTTTTCGAGAAAGATGTGCTGACTCTCTCTTCGGCTCGTGGACGTTGGCGTAACATACCAATGACTGGTAAAGGTGCGATAGCAGGAGTGGGAAGTCCCTCTCCCTCTTTAAACCTTACCGTGCAGGCAGCTGAGGTTGACCCTAAAAATCTTGAACCCTTTTTCCCTGAGTTGAAAAATTATGCTTTACGGGGAAACGTAACAGCGACGGCTCGCATAGAAGGAAAGACAACTTCTCCGAAGATACAACTTTCTGCTGTTTCCCCTCGTTTAGGTTTTATGGAACAGGGGCATGTAGCAGATTTTTCTTTGCAAACAGATCTCGCTCTGAAAGAGGGGATTCCCAAACAGGTTCAGCTTGATGTTAAGGCTGGATCCTTGGGGTTTGCAGGTGTAGGAGCAGAAAAGATAGCGGCTCGTATCGATGCCTCGAAAGAGAGTATTTCTCTTAGTACACTTACGGCTCGTTTGGGATCTGGAGAAATATCTGGCTCTGGATCTGTGAAATTGCAGCCTAAGGCCCCAGCAGATCTTGATCTTACTTTTGAAATAAAAGAAGGAGATTTAGCCGTGCTGGCGAGGGCAGGAAAGCTTCCCTACTCTCTCTCTGGAACATTAAGCGGAAAGACGGCAGTTAAAGGTAAGGCCGATAACCCATCGATATCGGCAGAGTTCTCTTCTCCCAGAACTGTTTTCTCTGGTTTTGCTTTTACAAACCTTAACGGTGCTGTGGAAGGCAACATGGGGAAAATGTCGTTGAAAAACTTTAATGCATCTGTAGGAGGAGGTACTGTCTCCGCTCAAGGAACGTTTAATTTAAAGAAAGATGTTCCGGAAGCGACCCTTTCTCTTTCTGGAAAAGGGTTGGATGCGGCTGCTCTTACTTCCGGTGTAAAAGAGATGGCTGCGTATAAACCCTCTGGAACGATTAACGTTGATTTTGATGGAACTTTTTCTGGAGTGTCAAGTGAGGGGAAAGGATCATTATCAGCTCCTTCTCTATCTTTTGCTGGCCTCAAGCTTTCGAATATTTCTTATCCTTTCACATTAAAAGGTATGAATGTTATATTTGCAAATGCGCACGCAGAACTTTATGGGGGAACAGCTTCAGGTAAGGGTGAAATTGATCTTGCCAAAGGCACATTTACAAAATCTGTACATATGGAAAATGTAAATGTTGATCCTCTCTTGCAAGATGCAACAGGAGGACTTGAAGGACATATTAACGGCAAAGCTAAGGGCGATGTGTCGCTTTCAGGGCACATGGCAAAAGGATTGAGCTTTAACGGTAAAGGAGAGGTACATATAGGTGAAGGCTCTATTAGTGACTTCAAAGCGGTAAAACTGGGAGCATCACTTTATGGCCAATCTGCAATTCGTTTTGCTTCAGTTGTGGCTCCTTTCCGGGTTGAAACGCGACGTATTATACTCGATAATGCAAAAGCAACAGCGTTCCAGAATGATCCTATATATCGTTTCCTTAAAGCTTCAGGGCCTGTAGGTTTCGATACAACTTTAGCTCTTCAATGTCAGGGAAACGCTAATATTCAGGTTTTAAACGCTTTGTTCGGAGGTGTTGCCGGTATTTTAGGCGCTGGTGGAACGTCATCTCTTGAGGGTATCTTGAAGGGAGCTCTTACAGGAGCAAAAGCTGGACTTGAAAAATCTGATTTTAGAGATATTTCTTTTAATGTAGGCGGAACGATAGGGAAGCCATCTGTTTCTAATGTCAAAATAGCTCCGGCGCCTCAGACAGTGGATAAAACAACGCCTCAAGGAACACAACCTTCAGCTGTTGAAGAGCAGATAGCTCCGCCTAAAGATTCCACTGGAGAAACAGAAAAGAAGCCTGAAAACCTTTTAGAAGAAGCTATTCAGGAAGGTTTAAAGAATATACTAAAGAAATAGCACTATAAAGACTTATTGTGAAAAGCAGGTGGGATGTTTGAAAATTGTAGCTTTTAATGGTAGCCCTCGTGGAGGACGAGGCGCTACCTCGATTATGATAGAAAATTTCTTGTTGGGAGCTCGAAATGGAGGAGCAGAAGTATCTTCTGTTGTGCTTGTAGATAAAGTTATCCATTCGTGCTTAGGGTCTCTCTATTGTTGGACAAAGACCCCTGGGCGTTGTATTTTGCAGGATGATATGCGGGAGTTGCGGAAGAAAGTTATAGAATCTGATGCTATTTTGCTTGCCACTCCCCTTCATTTTTCGGGTATGACTTCTATTATGAGAGTTTTTATTGATCGACTTATGCCCTGCTTCCAGCCTGAAATTTCTGAAGAGACAGGCCAAGTGAAGCTCATTTTCAGAGATAGGGAGAAGCCTCTCTCCCTCATTGTTATGGCAAGTGGAAGTTTCTCTGAAAAAGAGGCTTTTGTTCCTCTTCACAGCTATTTTGAACGTTGGGCACAAAATATATCAGGAATGCAGCTTGATCTTGAGATGTACAGGTCTCAGGCCGACTTCCTTCACAACAAAAATGAAGAGGTTCATGATGCCGTCTCCTTGTATCTTTCTTCTTTGACAAAAGCGGGGGAACAATTTGCTCATTCGGCAAAGATCTCTGACGATATAAGAGTTCAATTGGAAAAGCCACTTGCTGATAATAAACAGTACGCACGTTTTTTCTCAGACTATTGGAATTCCATTTTTCAGGTTAATGGAGTTAATGGTGGGCGGTAGAAGGTTTTCTACCGCCTTTTTTCGCGTAACATTTTTTGATACAAGTCAAAATACTTTTGAGAAGAATTTTTCCACGAAAAATCTTTTACCATGCCTCGTTGCATAATTTCTTCCCAGCGTTTCTGATTTTTGAACGCATCAAGGGCCCGTTGTACCGTTTTAACGAGAGCTTCTGTTGTATATGGTGAGAAAGTGAATCCGTAGCCATCAGAGAAGTGATCTGCATCGAGAATCGTATCTATAATTCCACCTGTCATTCGTGCAACCGGCACAGTTCCATATCGTAGGGCTATGAGCTGGGAGAGGCCACATGGTTCGAAATGTGAAGGCATAATGAGCATATCTGCTCCCGCATAGGCAAGGTGAGAAAATTTCTCATGAAAACCGTTTAAAAAAGAGATACGATCTGGGTAAAGTGTGGCTTTTTCACGCAGAGAAGTGGAAAAGAGAGGATTGCCGCTTCCTATAAAAAGACATCGAATTCCCATATCTCTTATAGTATCAAGAGCTGGAATCAGTATGTCATATCCTTTCTGCATGGCTAAACGGCTAATTGAAAGAAGAAGCGGAGATTCGTCATCTTCCCATCCCAGTTGTTCCAGAAGGTTTTTCCGGCAATTTTTCTTGCCATTTAACTCTTCAGATGAATAGTGACATGAGAGAAGAGGGTCTCTTTCAGGAGACCACGTATCATCTATTCCATTTAAGATTCCATATAATTTGTTTTTATTTTCTTTGATAACACCATCAAGTCCGAAGCCCATTTCCTGGGTTTGAATTTCTTCTGCATATTGCGGACTGACTGTTGTTACACTATCTGCAGTTACAATACCTCCTTTTAGAAGGTTGACATGCCCGTAAAATTCAAGACCATCAATGGAGAATGACTGTGTATCGATTCCCCACTCTTCAAGTACGTGAAAAGGAAGCACTCCCTGATGGGCAATGTTGTGTATGGTCAATACAGTTAGAGGATAGGGCTTTTGGGTACGATAAAATTTATGCCACCTAAAACTAATAGGGACGAGGGCCGAAGGCCAGTCATGGCAATGGATAATATCGGGATCCCAACGGCTCTTTTGTTCGAGTTCAAGAGCAGCAAGAGAAAAGAAAGCAAATGGGAGAGAGCTTTCAACAGTGAGTTCATCTGGATAAATAGGTATTTTCTCAAAGAGCGAGTTATTTTCAATAATATAAATAGGAACATCTTCTATTATCGTTTTCCATACTTTAGCGCTAATGACATGCCACTGTAACGCGACATGAATAAGAGGAGGAAGGCGAGTAATCTTTTTCCCTTCTTCACGAGCTTTGTCGAGAACGCCAGGCCATGCCGGAGTTATGATTCTTACATCAGCTCCGAGCCTGTGGAGAGCTTTGGGAAGAGAACCGGCAACATCGCCGAGACCTCCAACTTTTGAAAGAGGTGCTACTTCACTGGCTACATGCAAAATTTTCATAAAAGTAGCACCTCCTTATATTCCACGAAATGAAATCCCATAGGCTTTTTCACAATACTCTTTTATAACTCTATGAGTATGGAAATAGCTGCCATTCAGCGCGATTGCATTTTTCATCATTCTTATCCAATGCTCCCGATCTGAATAATAGGCAGGGATAATTTTCTTTTCGAGTTTTTCGTAAAGATCTATGGCGTCTTTCGATTCGTCATAGGCATGAAGATCTGTATCGCTGGGCGTTGGGCCAATGGCCCAGCCTGTAACGTCTTCTATCCAGCCTTCAATCCACCAACCATCAAGAACAGAAAAATTCATGACCCCATTTAAAGCACACTTCATTCCGCTTGTACCTGAAGCTTCTCTTGGACGAAGTGGAGTGTTGAGCCAAATATCTACTCCTTGGGTAATAAGACGACCAAGCTCCATTGTGTGATTTGGAAGGTAAACCATGAGTATAGAGTCTTTGATTTTATTTGACGTATTCATTATTCTTTGTATAAGGGCTTTGCCCCCATCGTCTTTAGGATGGGCTTTACCGGAAAAAATAAGCTGAATTTTACCTGCTCCTATCTCTATGAGTTTTTTTAGATTAGAAAAAATGAGGTCAGCTCGTTTATATGTAGCAGCTCGACGTGCGAAACCGATTGTTAAAATGTCAGATTTGAGAGATACTCCCGTTTCTTCGAGAATATATGCAAGAAGTCGCATTTTAGATGCTTGATGTACAGACCAGAGTTCATCAGAGGGAAGAGTCAGAGCTTGGACAAGACGACCTGGATCATTTTCCCAACCCGGAATGTGACGAGAAAGAAGCTTTCTCATCCCAGGACTGACCCATGTTGTAGGATGTATTCCATTGGTGACACTTTGAATTGTAGGCGCATTGAAAAGTTTACGGCTTATTTCTGCGTGCTTTTTTGAGACTCCATTTACAAATCGACTATATCGAAGGCCTAATTCGGTCATAGAGACGCCCTCTGAAGGAATCATTCTCTTAAGTGTTGTTAAAGCATCTGAAGACATAACCTTTTCAATGAGCTCGTATTTAAAAAAATCGTGCCCTGCTGCTACAGGGGTATGAGTTGTAAAAACAACGTGTTCTCTGACTTTTGCCGGATCGTAATATCCCATTTCTCTCATGAGTTCCAAAGAGAGGAAGCCGGCGTGCCCTTCGTTGAGATGGAATGTTTCTATGTTGTTGTAGCCTAAATCTCGCAACATTCGAAGTCCACCTACACCAAGAACTATTTCTTGGCATAGGCGGTAGAGGGTTTCCCCACCGTAAAGATACCATGAGAGTTGACGATCTTCCGGATGATTTGACTCTATATCAGTATCAAGAAAGTATATTGGGATAGAGTATCCGGATGAACCTGCAATTTCGTAGAGCCACGTCTGTATGTTGACATCCCGATTTTGAATTTTAATAGAAACTTTATTGTGGAGGGGCGTAAGTTCCTGTTCAGGATGCCAAAGAACAGGTTTTTCTGTTTGCCATTGTTCATTATTAAATTCTTGTTCAAAATACCCTCTTCGATAGAGCAAAGTGATTCCAACCATGGGAACTCCCATATCTGCAGCGCTTTTTAATATATCTCCGGCGAGAATACCTAAACCACCGGCGTATGTGGGGATAGATGTTTTTATTCCTATTTCCATGGAGAAATACGCCACAGTTCGAAAGGAGGGATCTTGCTCAAGGAGATCTTGTATAGATTTTCCTAAATTTTTTTGAGGCTGAAACTGCATTGGTCATCACCTTCTTTCTTTATATCCTTCCATAAACGGTCATGAGGGAATGAAGAGATGCAGCCAGAGAATCTGTTAATTCTTTTCCCGTTAACATCCATTGCCAGTTCCCTTCTATTGTTGATGGAGTATTGATTCTTCCTTCGCACCCCAGATTGAGATAATCCTGAAGAGGAATAATTGCTGTGTCAGCTACAGACATGAGGGCGAGCCGGGTAAGAACGGTTGTTACGTTGTTGCGATCGAGAGGCGTATTGGTATAGGTGCTTAGCCTTTCTTTTTCTTGGGTGGTGGAGTCTTCGTCAAACCAACCTTTTACAGTATTATTATCGTGTGTTCCCGTATATATGAAGTTGTTGGGAGTATGATTATGCAGAATATATGGGTTACGAGGCATCGATTCATCAAAGGCAAAGAGTAAAACGAGCATCCCGGGTAGATCGTATCTTTTCATGGCTTCAGTTACGTCAGGGGTAATAATTCCCAGGTTTTCGGCAATGAAGGGCATAGTTGAGAATTTCTCTTTTATTGCGGAAAAAAAGTTGTCGTTCGGGCCTTCTTCCCAATGTCCCTTTACAGCAGTTTTCTCTTCATATGGGATACTCCAGTAGGCAAGAAATCCTCTAAAGTGATCGAAGCGGACCAGATCGAAAAAGTGCAACGCATGTTCGAGTCGTTTTATCCACCAATGAAAAGAATTATCTTGAGCGTAATCCCATCGATATAGAGGATTCCCCCATCGTTGTCCCGTAGAACTGAAATAATCAGGTGGAACTCCTGATACGGCGATGGGAGTCATATCAGCATTCAGTTGAAACATTTCAGGACAACCCCATACATCTGCACTTTCAAAACTTACGTATATGGGAAGATCTCCAATGAGTTCAACATTTCGGGAACGACAGTAGGAACGTAATTTTTGAAATTGAGAAAATACGACATACTGAACAAATACGGTAAAAAGGATATACTCTTTTTCTTCTGATCTGATCGTATCTAAAGTTTGCTTCTCTCTTTGTCTGATGGAAGCTGGCCATAAGTTCCATCGATCATCTTCTATTCTATGGCGAATAGCCATAAAAAGGGCAAAATCGTTAAGCCACCATCGCTGTTCTTCCCAAAAAAGATAAAGGGGATCCATGTTAGCCCGTTGGATAAAGCGCTGAAAGGCTTTCTCCAAAAGAGGCATTTTCAGCTTTTCAGCCAGACCATAGTGCACCTTGCCGACCTTTTCTTCATTGAAGAGGGGAATTTCATTGGGGTAGATCAAACCTTCATCAATTAAATCTTCAATGCTTGCAAGTAGGGGAGAACATGCGAAGGCAGAGAGACTGCTATAAGGAGAATTCCCGAAGATTTCTTTTGTATGTGTCAGGGGCAGCATTTGCCAATAGTGTTGGCCTGCCTGGGCAAGCCAATCTACGAAGTTCCTGGCACGAGATCCCACATCGCCAATGCCCCATGGAGATGGAAGAGAAAAAACTGGCAGCAAAATTCCACCATGTCTTGTCATATTTTCCCTCCTCTCTCTTTTTCTAAGTATTGACATTCTACACCACAGAGGGTAGAGATTGTTATAATTTAAAAAATAATTTTATTTATTTTGCAAGGGGGACAATTATGAGCGGCAAAGATTTACCATTATCCCTTTTTTCAGATATTGATACTTATCTTTTCAAAGAGGGTACCCATTTGAAACTCTATACAAAAATGGGAGCTCACGTCGTGTCTATAGATGGTGTCGAGGGGGTATATTTTGCAGTATGGGCTCCTAATGCTGCTGAAGTTTCTGTCATTGGAGATTTTAATAATTGGAATCCTGAGGCAGATCATCTCTCTAATAGATGGGATGAAAGTGGCATTTGGGAAGGGGTAGTCTTTTCTGCTTCTTGTGGTGATTTTTATAAATATCATATCCGTTCGAAGAAAGGAGAAATTTTTGATAAGGGAGATCCCTTTGCCTTTATGTGTGAAAAGCCTCCTAAAACGGCATCAGTTATTACATCCCTCAATTACGAATGGGAAGATACTGAGTGGCTGGAGAAAAGAAAAACAATCAATTGGTTTTCTTCCCCCCTTTCTTTATACGAAGTCCATTTAGGTTCTTGGATGAGAAAAAAAGGAGAGTGGTTTTCGTATAGAGATATTGCAGATCCTTTGGTTGCTTACGTAAAAAAAATGGGATTTACGGCTGTGGAGCTTATGCCTGTTATGGAACATCCTTTTTATGGATCCTGGGGCTATCAGGTAACGGGTTTTTTCGCTCCCACGAGGCGTTATGGAGCTCCACAAGATCTTATGTTTCTTATAGACATGCTGCACAGGGCCGATATTGCTGTTTTTCTCGACTGGGTTCCTTCTCATTTTCCTTCCGATGCTCATGGTCTTGCCTATTTTGATGGAACATCTTTATATGAACATTCAGACCCTCGACAGAAAATTCATCCAGAGTGGAGAAGCTATATTTTTAACTACGGTCGAACTGAAGTGCAGGAATTTCTCATTAACAGCGCTCTTTTCTGGATTGATTATTACCATGTAGATGGACTTCGTCTCGATGGCGTTGCCTCTATGCTCTATCTCGATTATGCGAAAAATGACGGAGAGTGGATTCCCAACCAATATGGGGGGCGTGAAAATATGGAGGCTGTCTCCTTTTTACGTCGTCTTAATGAAGCAATTTATCTCTATTTCCCTGACACTTTGACTATTGCTGAAGAATCTACGGCATGGCCTCTTGTAACTCGTCCACCCTATGCAGGAGGATTGGGTTTCGGAATGAAGTGGAATATGGGCTGGATGCACGATATTTTGGAATATATGAAGAAAGATCCCTTTTATAGACAATACCATCAAAATGACCTGACCTTTAGCCTGATGTATGCCTTCTCTGAAAATTATATTCTTCCCTTTTCTCATGATGAAGTTGTCTACGGAAAAAGATCGTTGCTTGAAAAAATGCCTGGAAATCTCGAAGAAAAATTTTCGCAGCTACGTTTGCTTTTGGGATATATGTATGCCCATCCAGGGAAGAAATTAATTTTTATGGGAGATGACTTTGCGCAAAGGAGAGAATGGAGTCATGAGGAATCCTTAGATTGGTCTCTTTTGGATTTGCCTTTTCATAAGGGAGTTCAGCGATGGGTGCATGATATCAATAAGATATATGTTAGCGAAAAAGCATTGCATGTTAATGATTTTAAACAGCAAGGTTTTCAATGGATTGCATGTTCTGATAGCAGCGCAAGCATTGTCGGCTTTATTCGGAAAGATGAAGAAGAGAATATGATTTTGGCCATTTTTAACTTTACTCCTGTTGTTCGTTATAACTATCGTGTCGGAGTTCCTGTTGCTGGATATTGGCGAGAGCTCCTTAACAGCGATGGAGAAATGTATGGAGGAAGAGGAGAGGGAAATTTCGGCGGAAAGGAAGCCATTCCTGAACGTTGGAAAGAACACTCCGCTTTCCTCTCTTTGACTCTTCCTGCTTTTGGAGCTCTTTTCTTCAGAAAAGAGGAAGAGTGAAATGAAAAATATATGTGTACATGGACATTTTTATCAACCGCCACGAGAAAATCCGTGGCTTGGCGATATTGAGTTGCAAGAGTCAGCAGCTCCTTGGCATGATTGGAATGAACGGATATCTGCCGAATGTTATGCTCCGAACAGGGTTGCCAGAATTCTAGGCAAAGACGGCAAAATAATTAAAATTATCTCGAACTATGAGCGAATGAGTTTTAATGTAGGGCCTACTTTACTACAGTGGATGGAACGACACGACCATGACACATATGAAGGATTGCTAGAAGCAGACCGTAGAGGAAGAGAAAGATTTTCCAATCATGGTCCTGCGCTTGCTCAAGTTTACAACCACATGATAATGCCTTTGGCCTCCATGAAAGATAAAGTAACTCAAGTAGTTTGGGGTATTCAGGATTTTACGTCTCGTTTTGGACGTTTCCCAGAGGGAATGTGGCTTCCTGAAACGGCTATTGATGTGGAAACTCTGGATGTTCTGGCAGCTGAGGGTATTCGATTTACTCTTTTGGCCCCTCATCAGGCTAAAAGATGGAAAAGTATAATCGAAACGAATTGGCATGATACTAGCCAAAAACCTATTGAAACATGGCATCCATATTTATGCCATCTTCCGTCGGGAAGAAGTATTGCTCTCTTTTTCTACGACGATTTTTTAGCAAGAGACATTGCATTTGGTTCCCTCTTACAGAATGGCCAGCTTTTAGCTCAAAGATTTCTTTCGTCAATAGAGAGAGTGAAAGAAAAAGCACCTCTTGCTCATGTTGCTACTGATGGGGAGACCTTTGGCCATCACCATAAATATGGAGATATGGCTCTTGCCTGGTGTTTGAACTACATGGAACAAAGAGAAGATACACGACTTACCATATATGGAGAATATCTTGATAACTTTCCGCCTCAATATGAAGTACAAATTCGTGACGAAACATCATGGAGCTGTGTTCATGGCATAAAACGATGGAAAGAGGATTGCGGCTGTAATAGTGGATTACATCCAGGATGGCATCAGAAGTGGAGGCAGCCGCTGAGAGAATCTTTGGATTGGTTGCGGCAAAAAATAGATGAATTTTATGAAAAAGACGCATCTTCTCTCTTTACGGACCCATGGCAGGCGAGAAATGTCTATGTGCAATGTCTACTGGGCAATTCAACTGGATCTCGCCAAGAATTTTTCTCTGCTGTTTCTCCAAGGGAGCTCTCTTCAGAAGAGCAAATACGGGCGTTAAAGCTTTTGGAGATGGAACGTAGCGCTATGTTTATGTATACGAGCTGTGGTTGGTTTTTCGATGAAATATCTGGTATAGAGGCTCTTCAAGTTCTTTTATATGCATATCATGCTCTATCGTTGCTTGAAGAATTGTCAGGTAAAGGTATAAAAAACAACTTTATGTCTTTGCTCGAAAAAGCTCCAAGTAACGTACGAGAGTTTAAAAATGGTGGCGTCATTTTTGAAATTTTTGTGGTTCCTTTTTATGTTGACTTTTTCCGAGTTGCGGCCCATTATGCTGTAAAGACGCTTTTTGAAGAAGATGTTGCGGAAGAAGATATTTTTTCTCTTTATAATTATCAAATACAAGCCGAGAAGAAGGTTCTTCTTAAAGAAAAAGGAGAACGTCTCTCTTTGGGTGTTGCCACTCTTTTACATATGGTGACAGGTGAGAAACAGAGAATCTTTTTCGCAGCATTCCATAGGGGAGGACACGACGTCCTTTGCGGCGTTCGAGCTTCGGCGAGGCAGGAAGACATGCTCCAATGGCAAGAATCTCTTCAAGAGAAATTTCCTCAAGAAACAGAGAAATTTTTCGTAGAACTCTTCGGGCATCGCACTTATTCACTTCGACATCTTTTTAAAGATGGACAGCGGCGAATTATGCACTCTATTATTGATAGAGATGTTACTCGTATAGAAAATTATTTGAAGAGTGTTATTCGTGATTACGATAGCCTCCTTGCTTTTATGGGATTAATACGAATGCCTTTGCCTGACGTGCTTCTGAGTGCTGCTGAAGTTGTCTTGAACGGAGAACTCAAAAGAGTTATTTGGGATGGCGATCCCGATTTGGAACAAATAGAAAGGCGACTTACACAAGCACATTCGTGGAGAGTTGATATTAATGAGGCAGAGTTGCAACACCATATTCGAGGGCGTCTTGAGCAAGAAATGATCTATCTTGCTGAGCAGACAGATAGGGAATTGCAATTTTCTTCATTGGCCAAGGTGGAAAGAATGCTGGAGTTTGTTCGTCGTCACCATTGGGATATTAATTTATGGAAGGTTCAAAATGTATATGCGTCTCTTTCTGATCCTTTAATCTTTGAAACCCCCGCATATAAAGCGGTTGGAGATTTACTTAATATGAGACTTTAAACATTTAAATTTTTGTTCTATAAATTATAGTTATATCAAGTGTTACACTTGTACGTAATCGTTAATTTGGAGAGTTGTGCGGAGGGTGAATCAAGAATGGTACAAAGAGAACGTTTAAAGTCGTGTAAACGTGTTGTTATAAAAGTTGGAACGAGTACTGTAACCCACTCGACGGGGAAAATAAATCTACTTCGCATGGAGACTTTAGCGAGGGAGATTTCAGACTTGCAAAGTAGCGGGCGTGACGTTTGTCTCATCAGTTCGGGAGCGGTTGGAGCTGGCGTGGGTAAAATCAATTTTCCAGACAGGCCTAAAACCTTGCCGGAGAAGCAGGCTCTTGCCGCTATCGGGCAGGGACGGCTTGTTCACATGTATGAAAAATTCTTTTCAGAATACGGCAAGACAGTGGCTCAGGTTTTGTTGACTCGTGACGTCTTCTCTAATCGTCTTCGCTATTTGAATGCTCGACACACTTTATTGACCCTCTTTGATTTTGCCGTTGTCCCCATTATTAATGAGAATGATACTGTCGCTGTAGACGAAATAAAATTTGGAGATAATGATACTCTTTCAGCAATGGTGTCGTGTCTTATCGATGCAGATCTTTTAATTATCCTTTCTGATATAGATGGGCTTTTCAGCGATGATCCAAGAATCAATCCTGAGGCCCACCTGCTTCCTGTTGTGGAGGAGGTCTCTCAGGAATTATTGGCTCATTCCCGTACGAAGGGAAGCAAGCATTCCAGTGGAGGTATGTTTACTAAGCTCGCAGCAGCACGAATTGTTATGACCTCAGGTATCCCCATGATTATTGCAAATAATAAAGAGCCGAATATCTTACGTCGTCTTTTGGATGGGGAAAATTTGGGAACGCTTTTCCTTCCTTCTGGGGAGCCTGTTCAGGCTCGAAAACAGTGGATTGCTTTCGGAAGTACTCCCCATGGACGAATTGTTGTTGATGATGGCGCTGCTGAAGCAGTTCGCAATAGAGGGAAAAGCCTCCTGCCATCAGGTGTTGTTGCAGTGGAGGGGAATTTTTCGCGAGGTGAAGTCGTATCAATTTTTGATGGTAGCAAAGTGGAAATAGCTCGGGGAATGGTTAATTTTTCCTCCGATGAAATTGCTATTATTGCCGGCCATCATACTGATGAAATAGAAGCTCTTCTTGGAAATACCGATTATGACGAGATTGTTCATCGTAATAATTTAGCTTTGATCTAGAGTGGAGGAGGAATAGTATTGAAGAAGATGTCTGAATATGTTCGGGATATGGGTAAAAAGGCTAAAAAAGCATCCCGTTTTTTGGCAACAGCTTCATCTGAAGAAAAAAATAAAGCATTATGTGCCATGGCTGGAGCCCTTCGAGATCATTGCAGCGAGATATTATGTGCAAATAAGAAGGATTTGGAAGAGGGGCGTCAAGCTGGGCTTTCTTATGCTCTTCTCGAACGTCTAACACTCAATGAAAAGCGCGTGGAAGCCATGGCTGTGGGGCTTGAAGAAATAGCGGCCTTCCATGACCCGATAGGTGAAGTCTTGGGGATGTGGACAGCACAGAGTGGAATTCGTGTAGGTCGGGTTCGTGTTCCTTTGGGGGTGATAGGCATAATCTATGAATCTCGTCCCAATGTAACGGCGGATGCTGCAGGGCTTTGTCTTAAGGCTGGCAACAGTGTGATTCTTCGCGGGGGAAAAGAGGCTCTTCATTCGAACAGAATTATTGCTCAGATAATATCTGATGCTGCCGTAAAGGCTGGAATTCCGCAAGGAGCTATTAATCTTATAGATAGTCCTGATCGAGAAGCGACAATGGAATTGATGCGATTGAATGAATATCTTGACGTGCTTATCCCACGTGGTGGAAAAGGCTTAAAGAAAGTTGTGCAGGAAAATGCGACGGTCCCCTTTATTATGACGGGTATGGGCAATTGTCATATTTTTATTGATGAAACAGCTGATTTTGAGAAAGCTATCCCCATTGTTATAAATGCGAAGACCCAGCGTCCATCTACATGTAATACAGTAGAAACCTTGCTGATCCATGCCAATGTTGCATCTCGTTTTGTTCCCCTAGTTGCGGCAGCTCTCCACGAGAAGAATGTGGAAATACGGGGGGATGAGGCTATATGCAAACTAGACTCGCGTGCAATTTCCGCAACAGAGGAGGATTGGGCGACAGAGTATAACGACCTTATTCTTGCTGTAAAGGTTGTGGAAAGTATTGATGAAGCTATTGAGCATATTGCAACATATGGTACTGGACATAGCGATGCCATTTTGACCGAAAGTTATAGCAATGCGCAGAAATTTCTGGGAGCAGTTGATTCTGCTGCCGTGTATGTCAATGCCTCGACGCGCTTTACTGATGGCGGAGTTTTTGGTTTCGGAGCAGAAATTGGCATTAGCACACAAAAACTTCATGCGAGAGGTCCTATGGGCGTAGAGCAACTAACCTCAACGAAATTTATTATCTATGGTGATGGACAGATTCGCGAATAGTTGAAGGACCTATCTTTTAAATGTACAATTATTTGGAAAAGAAACGACAATTTATGGGGAGAGTGATAAGAATGTTGCGTGGGAAGGTGAAATTTCTTCACGTTATTGCTGTTTGTCTTTTGATTCTTTGTCTTTCTTTGCCGGCATGGGCTCAGGAAATAAAAATGTCATACAACGGCCCTGCAGACATAGAGAATAATGCAGTACACTTATTTGCCACAAACTTTAAAAAAATGGTTGAAGAAGAGAGCGCTGGATCACTTAAGATTTCTCTTTATCCTGATAGCCAGTTAGGTAACGAAGAAGAGCGAATGGAGCTTCTTGCTCGAGAGGGAATGAACCAGCCAATCATCAATATCGCTTCTTTTGGAGGGATAGCACCCCTCTTCCCCGAAATATATGCCACCGCTGTTCCCTTTATGTTCAATTCTTATAAAGCTGCCCATATCTTTTTTGATCAGAGTCGCTTTTGGAAACAGGCACAAGAGGAATTCAAAAAAAGAACAGGTGCTGTTTTGCTTGAAGCTATAGAAGAAGGGGGATTCCTAGCTTTTACTAATTCAAAGAGAGGAATTCGCTCTCCTCAGGATTTTGAAGGATTGAAGTTTCGGGGAATGGACGAAGGCCAGATCACTCTCTACAAAGCTTTCGGTGCCAGTGGAACGCCCATCCCATGGACGGAGCTCTATATGGCTTTAAAAACAGGAGTTGTTGATGGTCAGATGAACCCCGCCATGTACATAAAAATGGGAAGTTTGTACGAAGTGCAGAAGCACCTTACATTAGCTAATATTCAGTATTCTGATCAATTCCTTGTTATTAATGGTGATCTTTTTGATTCTTTGTCAGAAGAAAATCAGCATATTGTTCTAGAAGCTGCAAAAAAGGCAAATGCCATGAATAGAGAGGCTGTTGAGGCACAAGATTCAAAGGATGTTCAATTCCTTTCAGATCATGGAATGCAGGTTTATACGCCAAATGAGGAAGAGATGAACGCATTTCGTGAAAAAGCTTTACCAGCTTATCATGAGTGGTTGAAAACTAAAGTAAGCAAGGAGTGGCTTGACCTGGCTTTAGAATGTGCCAAGAATGCCAATGCAGCAGCAAGTAAATAATGAATGGAATTGAAGGTTGATGATATGAGAGAAAGGTCGAAAGCCGCTGTTTCTCTGAATCAGTTAATATATTTCTTTGAGCGTCTCAGCGCCTGGAGTGCTGGGGCGCTTCTCGTTATTAATGTCGCCGATATTTTGTTAGGAATTTTTATGCGTTATGTCTTGAAAAGCTCTATTGTATGGACTGAAGAAGTAGCTCGTTTTTCCCTTGTATGGCTTGTAATGTTGGGAGCGACTGGAGCCCTTTGTCATGGCGATCATATGGTTATAGACTTTGTAACGCCAAAGCTTTCTCGACATATCCAAAGGTGTATTCTCTGGATAAAATTCTTTATCACCGTTGGGATTCTTTCTCTTGTTACCTATTTGGGAACTGTCAATGCCTTGAATATGTGGAAGATGAAGACTCTGGCTCTCAATATACCTAAGACAATTCCTCTTCTCTCTGTTCCTGTGGGTTTTGCATTGTTGTTATCGGAAGTCATTCTTCTATTTGTTCGATCTTTCTTTAAGCAGGAGGAGCGGTTGTAATGGTTTTTATTATGCTTATTGTTTTTTTTGCCATGATGATTTTTGGCATTCCTCTTTATCTATCCCTTTTAACGACCTCGTTTTTAGGAATAGTCTTGCTTGGTGATTATTCATTATTGCGAGTAATAGCGCAGCAGTTTTATGGAGGAATGGATATCTTTTCTCTTATGGCAATTCCTTTTTTCATATGGACGGGGATTCTTATGAACCGATCCGGACTTACAGATCGCCTTCTCGATTTTAGTCGTCTTATTGTTGGTTCTGTGCGAGGTGGCCTAGGCTATGTCAATGTCGTTGGTGGAATTATTTTAGCTGGAGTCAATGGTTCGGCGGCAGCAGATGCTTCTGCTCTTGGCTCTATTTTGATTCCTGCCATGGTTAAGGATGGGTTTTCTCCTGCCTATTCAGCGGGATTGACAGCAAGTAGCTCTCTCATTGGGCCTATTATACCTCCGAGTATTTTTATGATTATTTATGCCACAATGACCAATACATCTATTGGGGGACTTTTTGCAGCAGGAATTCTCCCCGGCATTGTTCTTGGCGGGGCTTTTATGGTGATGAATTATTTTTACTCACGTCGACATCAGATGGCAGTTTCAGACTTTAACGAGGTTCGCAAGAATGCCAAAGAGATTCTTCGTCGTTCCCTTGTCGGTCTCATTGCGCCTCTTATTATTATCGGAGGTATTGTAACGGGTATCGTGACTCCTACGGAATCTGGCGCATTAGGAGTTGCCTACTGCCTTTTGGCAGGTTTCTTTTATACCAGAAAGCTGACAGCCAGAATTTTGGGTGAGACTATTTATGAAACAGTGAGGCTTACAAGCTCTATTTTCCTCATTATGGGAGCTGCCACTGTTATAGGCTGGATATTGAAATGGGAACAAATCCCCCAGCATTTTGCACGATTTATTACACAATCGGGGCTTATAGAGAGTCCGTGGCTTCTCATGCTTTTACTTTCAGCAATTATTTTCCCTGTTGGAATGTTTATGGAAGAGGTGTCTACGTTGACGCTGCTTACTCCTATTTTTGCGCCTTTAGCCCAAAAGGCTGGCATCGATCCTCTTCACTTTGGTGTTGTCATGACACTTAATGTGACTATAGCTTTAATAACGCCTCCAATGGGGGCGTGTAATTATATTGTTGCAGCTGTAGGAGGAGTGAAGTTAGGCGATGTGTTTAAGTATATATGGCCTTTCATCGGTGTAGCCCTTCTTGTGCTTTTTCTTATAATATCTTTTCCTCCCATAACTACAGCTATTCCAAGGCTATTGAACTTGTCGTAAAGGAGGAGGGATGAATTCATAATGGATATATATGGAACGCCTATTTCTTCTCCGTCCGTTTGGATTTGGGAAAAAATTCAAAGTATCCCTATCGAAGAGAGCGGAGAAGAACTTGTTCCATTAAGCCTCTATCCAGAACGTATTCTTGTTCGATCCCAATATTACGTCCAGTCTGTTCCTGATGCTCTTTCAGAGTGTTTTATTCGGGAGAGTGCCTTTTTCCGTTTAAGAGAGGCTGTTGCCATGCTGCCTTCAGGATTTAAGTTCGTCATTTTTGATGGTTGGCGGTCTTTGAGTATACAGAAGCATCTTTATGACAGCTATTACGAAGAAATAAAACAATTACATAACGAAATGACCGAAACAGAATTGTCAAAACTCGTGTCGCAGTACGTGGCCTTGCCATCAGTTGATCCGAGAAAACCATCTCCCCATCTAACAGGAGGGGCTGTAGATCTTGGCATTGTCGATGATGAAGGGTGCCTTTTGTATATGGGGAGTAACTTTGATGAAACATCTCCTCGTTCTGCTACGTGTTACTACGAAAATGTCATGATACAAAGGGGAACTCTTGATGAGAAGGGGTTTACTGCCTTACAAAATCGCCGTCTTTTATATCATTGCATGAAAGAGGCGGGGTTTACAAACTATCCGGAAGAGTGGTGGCACTATGATTATGGCAACCAGAACTGGGCATACTTTTCTAACCAAAAGATAGCTTTTTATGGAATGACCCAGCCCTGGATGCGTTGGCGTTCCTTTAATTAGTGTACAAAATAAGAAGCCAGAATCCCTGCAAGGATAAGGGCTGGCAGCATATTTGTTACTCTGAAGCGTTTGATTTCAAGAATGGAGAGGCCAAGGGCGATAAGCATAAGTCCCCCTGCTGCTGAAATTTCGTTTATGACGCCCTCAGAAAGAATAGGTTGTAACGTGCTGGCAAGAAGAGTAATACTTCCCTGGTAAAGAAGAACAGGAAAGGCTGCGATTAGCACGCCTCCGCCCAAGGATGTTGCTAAGGCAAGGGAGGAAATCCCATCAAGAAGCGACTTTGCTATAAGCAGATTCGGGTAATTTCCCAGTCCTTCTTCTATAGCGCCGAGGATAGCCATAGATCCCATGCAGAAAAGAAGGGTTGCGGTGAGAAATCCTTCGGCAAAGGTTGGGCCGCTCGATTTGAATTTTTGGCTGATTCCATCAGAAAAACGGGCAAAACGACCGTCAAGATCGAGGGCTTCACCAATGATGGCTCCTCCAACCATACTGAAGATAAGAATAAGGAAATTGGATGTTTTTTGTGCCATTAAAAATCCAAGAAACAGCGTAAAAAGCCCCAACACTTGGAAGGCCATATCTATAAAACGTTGAGGTAGCTTTGATCTAAAAAGCAAACCAATAGAACTACCTACAATAACGGCAGCGCAGTTTACAATACTTCCTGATGCTGGAATATCGCCAATAAAAAAGCTCATGAGCAGACCCCCTCGTACTCTCTAATCTCTTTCTTCTCTAAAAAATGGCTGACCGAGAGAAGACGGGGCTCCAAAAAGGATACCCTTCCCTTGGCTCACCGAAATGAAAAAAAGAACTGAAATAGTCAAAATATAAGGCAACATCATGAGAAGAGGGGTTGGAATGCTTGTTCCTGCCGCCTGAAGGCGAAGTTGAAACGCCTCTACACCTCCGAAAAGGTACGCTCCCAATGCAGCCCGGAAAGGATTCCAAATAGCAAAAATGACGAGGGCTACGGCAATCCAGCCACGACCAGCTGTCATAAGTTCTGCCCACATCTTGGTGTAGGCGATAGACATATAGGCTCCACCTATTGCTACAATTCCTCCTCCAATAAGGGTGTAGATATAGCGAGTTCTGTCTACGTTTATTCCCATGGCATCTGCTGCTCGTGGATTATCCCCTACAGCACGAAGATAAAGACCATTTCGAGTGCGGACAAAAAACATATATAAGATAACGACCAATACAAATGAAACATAGATAAGGGCATCATTATTGAATAAAACCGGCCCTAGAATAGGAATATCTGAAAGAAGGGGTAATGGAATTTTATTGAGTCCCTTAATAGTAAAGCCAATATATGATCGACCTAATAGAGAGCTTGCTCCTGTTCCAAACATAGTCAAAGCTAATCCGCTGACTACCTGGTTCCCCTTTAATGTGATTGAAATAAAGGCGTGTATAGTAGCCATCATAGTTCCAATGATAAAAGCTGCTATTACACCGATCCACGGGTTTCCTGTCTTATATGTGACGGAAAATCCCGTGTAGGCGCCAACAAGCATTATTCCTTCAAGACCGAGGTTCAAGATGCCTGCTTTTTCTGTAATAATTTCTCCTAATGTAGCATAGAGGATTGGCGTACCGCTTCTTACGGCAGCAGCAAGAATAGGAATAAGAATTTCCATAGCTAGTTATCTCCCCTCTTGATAAAACGAATACGATATCTTCTGAAAAATTCTCCTCCAAGAACAAAGAAGAGAAGCAGGCCCTGAAGCACTAGAATACTAGACAGAGGCAAGCGCATAACAATTTGCAACGTATCTCCTCCTACCAGAAGAGATCCTATAATAAAAGCAACAAAGAGGACGGCTAAAGGATTGAGACGCCCTAGCCAAGCGACAATAATAGCCGTATAACCGTATCCAGCAGAAGCTGCATGCTGAAGACGACCTTGTAATCCTGCAATTTCACACATTCCGGCAAGACCTGCAATTGCTCCCGATATAAACATGATGATGACTGCATTGCGTAAATAGTTTATTCCGGCAAAAGTCGCGGCGCGAGGATTTTCTCCAATGACCCGAATCTCATATCCCCATCGTGTCCATTTGAGAAGAGCCCAGAAAAAGATCGCGAGAAAGATGGCAATAAACAGACCAAGATGAATACGTGTATCGCCGAAAAGAGGCAATCTGGCGGCATCTGGAAAGGGTGCTGTCATTGGGAAACCAAGACTGGCGGGATCTCTCCAGGGGCCGTAAACAAAGAAATCAATGAGATGGAGTGCAATGTAGTTGAGCATGAGGGTTGTGATTATTTCATTGACATTCCAACGCGCTTTCAGATAGCCAGCAAAAGCGGCCCAGAGTCCACCTGCAACTGAGGCTGAGATAAACATGATCCAGAACATAATGAAGGGCTGATCGACAAAAAAATAGCGAACAGCCGCAGCCGTAGCCAGAGATCCCATAAAGATTTGTCCCTCTGCGCCAATATTCCAGATAAGCATTTTAAACGAAAGAGCTACGGCTACACCTGCCATGGCCAGGGGAATAGCCTTTACAATTGTTTCTGTTAGGCCGTAGGCATCACCAAGGGACGCTTTGAACATTGAAAGATATGCTTTTACAGGAGAGACACCCATAAAATTTAAAAAAACGGCACCTGTCAGGAGTGCCAAAATAATAGCAAAAATAGGAATGACGCCAGAAAACCAAACTGGTGTAACAAGACGTTTTTCAACCTTTAAATATTTCATCGCTATTTTGCCCCTTTCTTTATAGAAGAGAGGGGAGTTCCAGCCATCATGAGGCCAATCAATTCAGGAGTGGCCTCTTCGGGGTGATTGAGTATACCCATAATTTCCCCCTTGAATATAACTGCGAGCCTGTCACTTAATGAAAGGAGCTCTTCCAAATCTTCAGATACGAGAAAAATGGCTGCGCCGCGATCACGTTCTTCGAGAAGCTGCTCTCGCACAAAGTGGGTAGCGGCAACATCGAGTCCCCACGTGGGGTGAACTGCAATAAGGGCTTTGGGTGCATCGCACAGCTCTCGTCCAAGCATAAGCTTTTGAAGATTACCTCCTGAAAGATTTTTTACTGGAGTTTCCATTGATGGTGTACTCACGCTATATTTTTTTACAAGGTTCATCGCATGAGTGAAAACCGCTTTCCAATCAATCATAGGCCCCTTGGCTACAGGTTTGTTCCAGTACTTTTTCAAAATAGAATTTTCTTTTACGTCCATGTTGGGAACAAGTCCCGTTCCTTTGCGATCTGCGGGAATGTATCGAATTCCTCGATCTATATATTGCTTTGGAGAACGATGAGTCATCTCTTCGTTCTCGATAAAAATACGACCTTCTTTTAAAGGACGTAACCCTGCCAGAGCTTCACAAAGTTCCTGTTGTCCGTTTCCTGCAATTCCAGCAAGGCCCAAAATTTCCCGTTCTTTCACTGCAATAGAAATATTTTTTACAGTAGGGAGACCTCTTTCCCCGAGAACAGTAATATTATCGGTTTTCAAGATATCTTTTCCCGGGGCAATACTCTTTCTAGCAACAGTGAAGGTTACTTTTCTTCCCATCATTAATTCGGCGAGTTGTTCTTTTGATGTGTTTTGAGTTTGAACAGTTCCTGTTTTTTCGCCTTTGCGAAGAATAGTTATGCGGTCTGAGAGAGAAAGAACTTCATCAAGTTTATGAGAAATAAAGACAATGCCATGTCCCTCTGCGGTCATTTGTCGTATGGTCTTGAAAAGATGAAGCGATTCTTGAGGTGTAAGTACTGCAGTGGGTTCATCAAGAATAAGAACCCGCGCTCTACGATAAAGCATTTGTAAAATAGCAACACGCTGCTGTTCCCCAATAGAAAGCTGCCATATTTTTGCGTCAGGATCGACTTCTAAACCGTATTGTTCTGAGATATCTATAATTTTCTGGTGAATTTCCTTGCGTGGAAGAATTTGAGGAAGCCCCTCTAATCCCAATATCATGTTTTCCCAGACAGTTTGACTGGGGATGAGCATAAAATGTTGATGTACCATACCTATTCCAGACGCAATAGCGTCTTTAGGAGAAGAGAAAGAGACGCTTTTACCGTCAATGCACACGTGCCCTTTATCTGGGCGGTACAGGCCGTACAATATATTCATGAGTGTAGATTTTCCTGCGCCATTTTCGCCAAGTAATGCGTGCACTTCTCCGCGTTTTACATCGAAATCGATGTTACGGTTTGCCACGACACCGGCAAACTCTTTCGTAATGTTTTCCATATGTATAAGTGGTGGAGCCGATATGACTTTTTCCATGGCAACGTTTCCTTTCACAGCGATCTCTTTCAAAAAAAAGAGGGCGCGAAATGCGCCCTCCCTCTATATTCTAGGGGTTTCTATTTGGGCATATCTCCCTTAACCCCTTCTACGAACCAGTTCATGGAGAGCTTATCTGCATCTGAAAGCGATTGTCCAGATTCAACTTTTATTGTACCGCTTTGATCTTTAATAGGACCATTGAAAACATCCCATTCGCCAGAAATGATTTTAGCCTTTTCCTCTTCTACAAGACCTTTGACTTCTTCTGGCACATCTTTGCCGTATCCAGAAAGAGTTACCATTCCTTCCTTAAGTCCCCACCAAATATCTTCTGATTTCCAGGTTCCAGTGGTAACTTGTTCCATAACACGTTTATATACAATTCCCCAATCCCAAATTGGTGCAGTGAGATGTTTGGTCGGTGCATATTGGCTCATGTCGTTATTATAACCGACAACATATACTCCAGCTTCTTCTGCTGTCTGAGGTGCTGCCCCGCTATCGGCATGCATAGCGATAACGTCGGCACCAGAGTCGATAAGGGCTTTCGTTGCTTCCTTTTCTTTCCCCGGATCAAACCAAGAGAAAAGCCACACGACCTTGACTTCTGCTTTCGGGTTGGCTTTTCGAACACCTAGTGTAAATGCATTAATGCCACGTACAACTTCAGGTATTGGATGAGCAGCAACGAAGCCAATAACATTGTTCTTTGTCATCTTTCCAGCAACAAGACCAGAAAGATAGCGAGCTTGATACATTCTTCCGAAATAAATTCCTACGTTATCTGCTCTCTTATAACCGGAACAGTGCATAAACACAACATCGGGATAACGTTTGGCTACGTCTTGTACGAAGTCCATATATCCAAATGATGTGGCGAATATGACTTTAGAGCCGTTTCGAATGAAAGTTTCCATTACGCGTGCAGAGTCTGGGCCTTCTGGAACAGACTCGACAAAGCTTGATTTTACTCCAGGAAACGCTTCTTCCATTTCTAATCGTCCCTGATCATGCATATATGTCCATCCGCCATCTCCTACAGGACCAATATACACAAAACCAGGATTTACTTTTTCTGCGGGAATAGCTTCAGCTGCAAAAGCTGTTCCGCAGAGGGCGATACTCAGTGCTACGAACAAAACAACAAGACTCTTCTTCATTATGCATGCCCTCCTTGAGCGTTCTTTTGGTGTGAGAACTTATCAAAAATAAAGATGATTGTTAACAATTATACTAAGATTATGATAAAAGAAAAGGGAAAAAGTGATAGACGAGAAAGTAACAGAAAAGAAATAAGCAATTCCACTAATTCAGAAAAACTTGTAATATAAAGTTTACCATTTTTTATTCTATTCAGGGAGGCACTAAACGATGGGAAGTGAAGAGCGGTATCATAAAACGTATCCGGTTTCTTGGGATCAGCTTCATCGGGATTGTAAAGCTCTTGCATGGAGACTTCTATCAAGAAAATGGACGAAAATAATAGGGATTGCTCGTGGAGGCCTTATTCCTGCGGCTATTATTGCGAGAGAATTGAACATTCGTCTTGTAGATACGGTTTGTATTTCGAGTTATACAATTCGAACACAGGGAGAAACCAGTATACTAAAAGAAATTCAGGGTGACGGGGAGAATTGTCTTATTATTGACGATCTTGTGGATACTGGAAAAACAGCACAGATTGTAAGAAAAATGCTTCCCAAAGCGTATTTTGCAACAGTATATGCCAAACCGGAGGGAAGTCTTTACGTTGATACCTATATAACACAGGTAAGCCAGGATACGTGGATTCTTTTCCCGTGGGATTCTGAGACAGCATATTCAAAACCTCTCGTTGACAGAGAGACTGATAATAATGAATAAAGATGGGGGATATGGATCCCCCATCTTTACAAGGGGTTTCTGGATAGAGACGTTATGCTTTAATATTCAAATTTTGCCCTATTCCCATACTTTCAAAAAGTTGGGCCATCATCTTTTCTTGAAGCTGCGTGACGCTCTTTAATGTGTATGCTTGCGTTGCCATCATAACGTTTTGACAAACTTCCTGTGCTTTTGCACTTTGAACAGCATTTACGGCATCCATATAAATCACCTCCCAGATTTACCCCTTAATTTAGTATCGGCTTTGCGAAGATGATGTAAAATAAATAAGCAATATAAAGGTTCTAGGGGAGGAGGAACATCTGTGCTTTATATCAAGTTCGCTCTACCGTTTATTCTTTGGGCCTGGGTTTTATCAAGTTCGTACAGCCGCTATATTGTTCCAAGAGTTTTATCAGTTTACGATTTACTTGAAGGTTTGGAAAACAAAAAAAGTGGTAAAACGCGATCTCTTCATGTTCAAGGTACTTCCTTTCTTTTAAGAATAGTTCTTTTCTTTACCCAGATGTATGTTTTAACGGCGTGGTCGGCATATTCTGTTCTTCGAGCTATGCGCTTTGCTCAGCTTCCAGAAACGAAAGGATGGATTTATTATCTTTCCGCTTTCTTTATTTGCGAGGGTGCTTTAGGTGTCGTGGCCAGAAAAGAGGAGTATCGAGGATTCTTTTCTATTCTACATACTATTATGGCAATGGGCTTTTATGTTATTTTTGCCTTCAACCCATATCTTATGAAGAATTCTTATGCTTGGTTAATGCGGGTTATGGGGATGAATTTCTAGAAATAGTCAAATTTGTTGACTATCTATAATTTTGTGCTATATATTTCGTAGGTGAAGCGTATGGAAAAGTATTATCCTGACAATTCAGTTCTCATTGTAGGCAACTCACGAACGACAAGCGATAACCCAATTACTTTTCAATTTAATGCTTTCTTTATTTCTTTCATTGTAGAAAGAGAATCATCTCTTATCCTGGATTGTCAGAGTTCTGTTACTCTTGATGTTACTCACCGTTTTATTCGAGACCTTTTTGTAGGACGCTATTTGCTTCAAGATGAACAAGAAATAACAGAAGAAATTCAGTCACGATACTTCGGTTCGTCTAAAAAGGCTATACAGGTTGCATATAAAGATGCACTGAAGAAATATCGAGAAGGACTCTAAAATAACGACGTTGCTTTATCTTATGAGACAAGGGGCTGCATTGTTGCAGCCCCTTGTTATTATGCGTCGAAATAGCCTTTCCCAAAATGTTCGAAAATAATGGCTCCTATTTGGGCGCATAGATCAACTCCAGCTACTCTGTTTGAGAGGTTCCTTGTCAGTACAGTGACAAGAATGGGATGATCTGAATTGTAGAAGAAAATTCCTGCATCATGTTCTGAGCCAGGTAGTTCCCCCGTCTTATGAGCGAGGAAGCCTTCAATTTCATCAACGTCATTGAAGGGAACTAAAGAAGGAAGTTTAATATTTAGCTTTTGAGCAGAGAGCATCTCCAACATTCTCTTTCTACGTGAAACGGGAAGAGATGTGCTTGTTAGTATCTTTCCCAGAAGATTTGATATATCTTCAGGTGTCGTGTAGTTATCTTTTCCTGCTTTTTTAGCCTCAAAATCTAACATTTTTCGTCCAAGTATAGTTCCTTTTAACCCTAGCTTTTTGATTTCGTTATTGATTTGATCAATGCCAAGTCGATCTATAATAAGGTTTGTTGCCGTATTGTCGCTAACTGCGATCATCAAAAGAGCAAGGTCTTCAAGGCGAAGTTTTGCCCCTTCTTTATAAAGATGAAGGAGACCACCTTCCACTTTATCCGCTTCTTTTAATGTAATGGTTTCATTAAGAGCTAACTCCTCTGCGTTCTCCTTGGAGAAAAGAGTCCATAGTATAGAAAGCTTAATGAGACTGGCAGAGGGAAACGATTGCTCTCCGTTGAGAGAAAAAGTTTCATCATTTTTAATATCTTTGATAATGATTCCAGCCTTATTGGTCATCCCTTTTGAAATGAGAACTTGTTCTATTTGCTTTTTCCAGCTCATCTTACATCGCCACTATAATTGCTCGAATAAGAACATAAATAACGGTGCAAACAACAATGAGCCAACCGTTACATAGTACGGACTTAAGATCGTCAGATCTGGCAAGTCCCATTTGCCCCTGCATATCTCCTTCTGGAACGGCAAAAGAAGTCATTTGAGATCCAACCAGAAGAACAACAACCCATAGCGTCATGGGGACGTTGAGTGATTCAACCAGCGGTCCGAACATTTTATTTATAACCTCTGCCTGAGCTACGGCAGCTCCTGGAACACCAAAAATGCCAACCAAGGTGGACAGGCCGATGAAGCCTACAGTTCCGCTCTGTTTGACCAGAGGCTCAAGCATTGTGGCTAAAGCCTGGAAAGCACCTGTGTCTGAAATGAAGTTAATGAAAGGATCAAGCAATACGAAGAAGAAGAAAAGCCAAATAAGTCCCTTGGCGCCTTCACAGATAGCATCAATGATCTCTACAATCTGAAGACGCCCAGCAAGGCCTGTGAGAAGAGAAGCAAGAATCATGACGGCAACAACAAATGTAGAGCCGCCCTCTATATAGATTCCGTAGCTTACGGTGCAGAGCATTGTGACAAGAAAAACAAATGTGGCTCGTTTTACATGAGGGGTAGATCTCAGTTCATTGGCATCAATTTTTTCTATGTCAGCTTCGGAATAATGATTTTTACCAGCTGTTTTCTTCTGAACTCTTGATGCCCAGAAGAAAGTTACGATCCACATGATTACAGATATTGGCAATCCTGCGTTAAGCAAAACCTGAGGATATGAAAGTCCGGTAAACTCCATTAATGCAACCATAGGAGGAGTAAAGGGCCCAAGAAATAGGCCTGAAGCGCCTGCTCCGTGAAGCAATACTGCCATTGCATTAGGTGTGACTCCAACGGAGGCTGCGATAGGAATCAATATGGGAGCTAAAATAGCATTTCCGCCAGCCAATGTTCCAAGTAAGCTGACGATGAAAACAGAACATGTCATCGTGACTAAAAATGCCTTTTGAGGGGAGTTTACGTTCATTCTCCGCGTTACCATATAGACAAGTTCTTTTACAACGCCTGTTTTCTTTAATACTTGTCCCAATCCGCCGCCGAGTAAAATAATAAGGCCTATATACCCTAAAAAGGAACCGAGCCCACCTCTTAATCCTTGCGCAATGTCCATAATCCCATGATGGCCTATGATTGCTGCCACAACGATACCTACAGAAACAGCAAAAATCTGCCCGAAACGACTAAAGCATAATACGATGTACACAAGAAGAGGAATAAGACCTAACAATGTTCCATGCTCCATAATAATGCCCTCCTTTTTTTAATTCCATTGTGTGCCGGGTACATTTGTAATTCCCAGCCCGGCATCTTCTCCTAAAACGATTTCAGGACCTATGAAACGGGCGTCACCAACATCTAGTAATGAAGAACAAAGCAGGGGGCCATCTATATCGATACGAGTAATGTTGCTTTTGGCGAGAGCGAGATGGACAGCTGCACTGGCGCTAATCTGACCTTCTAACATGCTTCCTAACATGACTTCTGCTCCAAATATTTCGGAGATAGCAATAATTTTTATGGCGTTTGAAAGGCCGCCACATTTCATTAATTTTATGTTGATCATATCTGCCGCTTTGCGCTTCAGAATTTCTAAGGCGTCTTCGGGACTCCATGCGCTTTCATCTGCAACAACGGGAATATAGGTGCTTGCTGTAACATAAGCCATGCCACCTAAATCGTGGGCTTTTACCGGTTGTTCCACAAGTTCTATGTCAAACCCGGCATCTTCCATTCTTGTTAAAATGCGTACAGCTTCTGAGGGTTGCCAGCCTTGATTGGCATCAATGCGAATCTTGACATCGTATCCTATGGCCTCTCGTATGGCTCGAATACGGTCAAAGTCTTTTTCCGTTTCTTTCCCTACTTTGATCTTTAAGATTTTGTACCCTCCGTTAACAGCATTTATTGCATCTTTTGCCATTTCATCGGCTTCATTAACACTTATGGTTACATCAGTCTCTATACTTTTTTTGTTTCCTCCGAAGAGTCTATAGAGAGGTGCGTGTAAGCTCTTGCCCCAAATATCAAAAAGAGCCATATCTAAAGCTGCTTTTGCACTTGTATTCCCGATAATACATTCATGAAGGGCTTGAAGGTTTCCTTCCAGGTCTTCTGCGTCTTTTCCGATAAGAGACGGACGAATATGATCATTGATAGCTCCAAGAATTGCACCTGTAGTATCGCCGGTGATTTTACCGGTAGGAGGAGCTTCTCCATAACCGACAACACCTGCATCTGTTTCTATTTTTACGACCACGTCATTAATAGAATTTACCGAGCGAACTGCAGTTTTAAAAGGTTTTTTCAATGGGAGTGACATATTCCCTGTTTGAATTGAAACGATTTTCATCCTTTTCTCCCCGATCTTTTGAATTCAAACAAATGAGTATTGTAATGCCTGTGCCGTGTCTCGTCTTGTCAATTCATCCCCCTTCTGATTAAAAATAAAAAAACAGCAGGTATATTCCCTTCAATACAAGGGGTACACCTGCTGTTTTTCATCTTCTTTGCTGATCGGGCTTTTCGATCAGGCCGACAGATAAAGCAGCTTATTTAATTGTACAAACTCTACGTTGAGCTATTTCAGGAACAGATTCTCATCTGTTGATCTTAAATAGCGTGACTAGAGTTTCGAAGCAACTTAAAAACATATGCAAAACTGAGTATATCTATAATTGAAATTTTTTTCAAGGTATAGTAAATCTGTAAAGAATAATTAAACTTATTAATATTGAGGTCATCCACGTAATAAGTGACTTTGTGGTACATTAATTATGAGAAAAGGGGTGAGGATCATCAGGAATAAGGAGCTTACAAAAAAGAAAATTTTGCAAGCAGTAGAAAGAATTCTTTCTCAAGAGGGTTTCCAAGAGCTAGGAATTAATCGTATTGCTCGAGAAGCTGGAGTCGATAAAACATTAATTTATCGATACTTTGGCGGTCTATCACAATTACTTAAAGCATTTGTTGCTCAGGGAACATCCTGGCCTTCTTTTGATGAGATAGTACAAGAAGCGAGACAATGTGGAGAAGAAACAAAAAATATGGCAGAATCAAGCCTATTCCTGTTAAAAGGGTACATTAGAAAACTGCAAAATTCTGTTCTTGCGCAAGAAATACTAAAAGGAGAATTACTTTCGCAAAACGAACTATCAGAAGAAACTGCTCCTGCAAGAAAAAAACAGGGCATTGCTCTTGTTGAGCAAATGAAAAAATCTCATTGTCACTCTTCTGTTGATACATCGGCTATTGTCGCTTTACTCTCTGCAGGCCTAACATATCTTATGCTGCGAAGTCAGACGACTCAGACATACCTCGACATAGACATTCGTTCTGAAGCTGGATGGAACAGAATAGAACGTGCTCTGGAAAAACTTGTTTACGGGGTCTTCCAGGCAGATAGCGAATAGATATAAATTCTGTTTCGATGGAGCATATTACTTTTTCCCGAGCACTTCGAGTATTGCCTTTGTAAAAAAAGGCAGATCCGATGGCTTTCTGCTCGTTATTAATTTGTCGGATATAACCACTGGTTCATCTACCCATATCGCTCCAGCACACTGCATGTCATCTTTTATGCTGGGGAAAGATGTTACTTGATGTCCTTGAAGTATGCCAGCTGAGACAAGAACGCTGCCCCCATGGCAAATACTGGCTATGACCTTTCGAGTTCGATGCATTTCTGCTACTAATGAAACAATCTCAACAGACATTCTCAACTTGTCAGGAGCCCAACCTCCAGGAATGATAACCGCCGAGGGCAAGTTTTCCATAAGGCTTTGAGGTGAGTATGTTGCGTCTACTGCAGTATTGTATTTCCCCATATAATGACGGGGTGCAACAGGAGCTACAACTATTGGGAAGAATCCTTCCTCAATAAGACGATAATAAGGATACCAAAATTCAAGATCATTAAAATTTTCCTCTACAAGAATGGCAACTTCTCTTCCTGTCATTTTCGTTGTCCCCTCCCTTTTTTTATCTGTGTTACAATTTTACTGCATATTTATACTACACCAAAAATACAGAAAACTCAGCTTTGTCTTTTTCAAAAAGGAGGCTGATATTCTATGGTCGCTTTTGTGCAAAACGGAAACTTTCAGTTCAAAGAATGTACTCTTATTCCTATCAGTACGGGAATCCAGGCTAGAAATCTCCAAGAGCTTCGTGAGGGGATAGAAGAAGTTCCTATAAGTTGCCTGCATTACCATTTCTGGGGAAGAATCCTCAGCCCTCAATTTCCCGAATCTGAATATGTTAACGATTTTGCATCATGGACACGAGAATATCTTCATGAAACGGCACTTTCTGAAAAATTAAGTGCTTTAAGCCCCGATTACAAAGGAGATTTAGAGGAACTTAGAGATGACCTTATCGATCTTCTTGACGAATCTCTTTCATCAGAACATTTTATGAGCTGGAAGCAAGCCGATAGAGCTTTTCATTTTACACAGACACAACTGATTATCGTAGAGACCTCTCTGGTGGCAGAGAGCCCTGAGAATTTAGCTGAAGCAGTAGCTTCTTCGAGCCGGGGAAGTATTTTTTTCCACTTTATAGAGGCGAAACGTCGCGTTCGGGAAGATAGAAGAGATGATTTCTCTAGATGGCTTGAACATTTTGGAGAAACGACTGCTGAGGCGAGAGAAAAATTGTCCATTCTTGATCCGTATTTGTATTCTCTTACGGAGCTTCGGGAAAAGATAGTGGCAATTCTCGGGAAAAGTCTTGTCATAGAGGGGGTAGAGAGGCTATGACAGAGCTTTTGGAACAATATGGGTCTATCGCAGGAGAACAGGTTATAAGTAGTTTGTACCGTTTTGCAAATTTCCTTCAGGGCAAAAAAGTGGTTCATGTTAATTCGACGCGAAAAGGAGGTGGCGTTGCAGAAATTTTACGATGTATGGTTCCTCTTTTGAATGAATTAGGCATCGAAACACGTTGGGAGGTTATAGAAGGATCTGAATCTTTCTTTGTTGCGACAAAGTCTATTCATAATGCCTTGCAGGGATTAGAAGTTCCTTTTCCAGAGTCATATCGTGAAATATATATTGAGACAAATAGAGAAAACGCGGAGAAAATGCGAGATCGTTTGGAAGATGCAGATTTTGTTTTTATTCATGATCCGCAGCCTGCGCCTCTTCTTTCTTTGTGTCCTAAACGGAGGGGAAAATGGATTTGGCGTTGTCATATAGATGCAAGTTCTCCCAATAGGAACGTTTGGAAAATGCTTCGTCACATTGTATCTTCTTATGACGCCTCCGTTTTCTCTCTTGCTGATTTTTCCCAGCATTTACCGCACTCCCAGTATCTTATCCCTCCAAGTATTGATCCCCTCAGCGAAAAAAATATTATTCTTTCTGAACGGGAGGTAGATGATGTTTGCCAACGTTTTGGAATAAACAGAGCACGTCCTCTTATAGTTCAAATTTCACGATTCGACCTCTTTAAGGATCCTCTTGGGGTAATTAAAGGGTATCAAATGGCAAAACAACATGCCGACATGCAACTTGTTTTAGCGGGAGGAGGCGCGACAGATGATCCAGAAGCAGGGGCTGTTCTTGAACAGGTTAGAAATGTTGCCTCTGATGATTCGGATATTCATGTAATAGAGCTTCCTTCTGATGCCCACAGAGTTATTAATGCACTACAGGCTGCCGCAGATGTGATTATTCAAAAATCGATCAGAGAGGGGTTTGGACTTACTGTTGCTGAAGGAATGTGGAAATATAAACCAGTTATTGGCGGAGATGTTGGTGGAATTCGTCTCCAAATTATAAATCGTTACAACGGTTTTCGTGTGCAATCTGCAGAAGGTGCTGCCCTTCGATTGCGCTATCTTCTTGCACATGGAAGACGATGCAAACGGATGGGGCAAAATGCTCACGAATATGTACAAGAGAATTTTTTAATTACAACTCATCTTCGTGCCCTTCTTGCTCTAATGCTCTGTCTTTCTCAAGATAGTTCAAATGACTTTGAAATGTGTATGACATCATGACAATGCGTGAAGTCCCCTCAATTTTTTGGCAAGAAATGATGAAGAGCAAACAGCCGCCTCTTTTATTATGTGATTATGATGGAACTCTTGCTCCCTTTACATCAGAACGAGATAAGGCTTTCCCCTGGCCTGGAGTGATTGAAGAGTTACGCACTGTTATAGCAATTTCAGGAATCGTTGTCTTGATATCAGGAAGGTCTATCGCAGAAGTTAAAGAGCTTTCACAATTGGAAACAGGCATTGAGATTTGGGGATATCATGGTGCAGAACGTATGACAGTAGATGGCATTATTCATAGAATAAATCTTGCTCCATTATACGAAGCGGGGCTTGAAAAAGCTTGGCAAAAGGCTATGGAAGAGTCTCTTCAGACATGGATCGAGAGAAAATATGTCTCTTTGGCACTTCATTGGAGAGGCAGGAATATTGCGCTTTATCAAGATAAACTCAAAAAAATTATGGAGTATTGGAGTAAGTTACAGGTCGAGTATGGTTTAAAAATTCTTTCTTTTAACGGAGGAGTAGAAATTCTAGCACCAGGATTTGATAAGGGGAAGGCTGTCAAGACAATACTAAGTGCATATCCAGATTCTATTTGTGCTTATTTAGGTGATGATGCTACTGATGAAGATGCCTTTGCGGTTTTGCAGAAAAGATGTATGGGAATTCTTGTCTCAGATGAAGATCGACAAACATTAGCTGATGTAAGGCTTGTTCCTCCATGCGAGGTCTTATCTTTTTTCAGATGTTGGAAGAGATGTCTGCAAGAGAAGAGAGGGGAGATGAACCACGACTAATGCTGATAGCCACCGTATGGTTGTCGTTTCCAATCGTTTGCCTATAATTTTGCAGAAGAGAGAAGATTCATGGTTCGTGGAACCAGGTTCTGGCGGGCTTGTAACGGCTCTTACCCCTGTATTGCGAGATCGCGGCGGAATGTGGATAGGGTGGCCGGGAACAAAAGAGAGAATAAGTTTAAAAGCTTTACGAAATGTTTTGGGCCCCATTTCGGAAGAGACTGGATTCAGAATAGTTCCCGTTTTACTTGAGAAGAGCGATATTGATGATTATTACTACGGTTTTTCCAATTCCATAATTTGGCCTCTTTTTCATGATTTGGAGGCTCACTGCCGTTTTAAGGCCGAATATTGGAACGCCTACGTCAGTGTCAACCATAAGTTTGCCTCTATCGTAGCAAAACACTCATTGGAAGAAGACCTTATATGGGTTAACGATTATCAATTAATGCTGCTTGCAGGCAGGCTTGAGCGATTAGGTGTGCAACGCCCAACAGCTTTTTTCCTGCATATTCCCTTTCCTTCCCCTGATATCTTTATGAAACTTCCATGGCGTAAAATGCTGATAAAAGAGCTTCAACGTTATTCTTTCCTCTGTTTCCAAACTCTTCGTGACAGGCGAAACTTTATTGAATGTGTAAAATCTTTTTCCCCTTCAGCTCATGTCATAGGGCGTGGGGCTATTGTCGAACTAGCGATTGGGAATAACAGAATTCGAGTAGGTAGTCTTCCAATCAGCATCGATTATAAAAAATTTCGCTCTTTGGCTTCGACAAAAAAGGCTGCGCTGCGTGCTCAAGAGATACGTAAAGAAATTTCAGGCGATTGCCTCATGCTTGGAGTTGATAGGCTTGATTACACAAAAGGTTTACCTGAGAAATTGAGAGCTTTTGCTCGGGCTCTCGAAAAATATCCAGAACTCCAGGGGAAAGTGACTCTATTCCAATTGGTGATTCCGAGTCGTGAAGGAGTTGTGGAATATTGTGTGCTTCGTGACGAGACTCAAAAGCTTATCAGTCAAATAAACGGACGATTTTCTACAACGGCTTGGATCCCTGTTCTCTATCGTTACGGAACAGTGAATCAGGAGGAATTGGCAGCGATGTACAGGGCAGCAGATGTAGCGTTGGTTACTTCTCTTAAAGACGGAATGAATCTCGTTTGTAAAGAATATTGTGCTTGTCAGCCTCATTACAAAGGAGCTTTGATTCTAAGCGAGTTCGCGGGAGCGGCTTCCCAGCTTCGTAACGGAGCTCTTCTCGTTAACCCCTATGATGTAGAGAGTACTGCCGATGCTATATATTACTCTGTTACAATGAATGAAACGGAAAAAAGGAATAGAATGAAAAGAATGTGCAAATCCATACGAGAACGGGATGTCTATTGGTGGGTTGATAATTTTCTGCGTGGAGCAGCAGGTAAAAAACTTGAAGATTTTCCAGAAGCAACTATTCCTGAAATATGGCCAGGATTGAGGAAAAGGGGCTATGCACAAAGAGAGAAAAAAGGCGGTGAAAGCAATGGGAATCAGAGATCATGAAGCAATTCGTGCAATATTAGGTAGAAGAAGCATTCGGCGTTTTGAAGAGAAGCCTGTAGAGAAAGAAAAAATAGAGCTTCTTATTGAATGTGGGTCGGCGGCTCCCAGCGCAGCTAACAGCCGTCCATGTCATTTTGTTGTTGCTACGGATAGGCCTATTCTTAATCGTCTGGCGGAGGATCATCCCTATGGCAAAATGCTTTTTGAAGCACCTCTTGCCATTATTGTGTGTGGAAATCCAGAAAAAAATGATTTTGCCCGACGTTATTGGGAAGAAGATTGCTCTGCTGCCATGCAGAATATTCTTGTTGCAGCTCATGCAATTGGTTTGGATGGTGTTTGGCTTGGCGTTCGGCATGCGGAAGGTTGCGAAGAAGCTATTCGAAAAATTCTTTCCATACCAGCCCATATCGCTGTATTAGGAATTGCAGCTTTAGGGTATGGAAAGGAGAAAAAGGATCCGCATAAGGGAATCGAAGAAGGAACGTTGCATGTAAATGGCTGGTGAAGGGGTGTATATCAGTGAATAAAAGAGATAATACGACAATACAAATAATACTTGGGCGTAGAAGTATTCGAAAATTTACTCAAGATACGGTAGATCAAGATATTGTAGATATTCTTCTCGAATCAGCTTTTGCAGCTCCAAGTGCTCATAATAGAAGGCCGTGCCATTTCATTGTTGTACAACAGAGAGAAGTTCTTGACAAACTCGCAGAAGCTCATGATTCGGGGAAAATGTTACATGAATCACCTCTTGCTATTGCTGTCTGTGCCGATACGTTGTCGTGTCCAGAGGAAGATTTGGCCTGGATTGAAGATGGAGCGGCCGCACTCGAAAATATATTGTTAGCAGCCAGGGCATTTGGCCTTGAAGGTGTATGGCTTAAAGTTATGGATCGACATCCCCGGGAAGAGCTCGTAACTCCTATTTTAGCAGTTCCTGATGGTGTCAAAGTTATTGGAATAGCTGCATTAGGGTATCCGGCAGAACATAAAGCTCCCCATGAAGGTGTAAATAAAGAGCGAGTGCACCGTGAAAAAT
The DNA here is from genome assembly GCF_034926885.1 of Aminobacterium sp. Classification (NCBI taxonomy): domain Bacteria; kingdom Thermotogati; phylum Synergistota; class Synergistia; order Synergistales; family Aminobacteriaceae; genus Aminobacterium; species Aminobacterium sp. Next base: position 14,814 of record NZ_JAYFQR010000017.1, on the reverse strand, counting down.
GGTGAATAATGTAAATAGTTAAGAAGAGATATGGCGGGGGAGAGAGCTTTTAGGCCTTCTCCCTTTTTTAGTAAGCTTGCCTCGAACGTGTTAAAATACTATAGTTTGCTATTCTTTCGATTGTTTTTTAGGAATTTATTGTGGAGGTAGAATCTATATGGAAGAGAAAAAAGGCGAGCCCCTATTTGGAAAAGTCCTCCCTTTACCCTTGGTGGAGGAGATAAAGCATAGCTATCTTGATTATGCGATGAGCGTCATTGTAGGGCGGGCTCTCCCAGATGCCCGAGATGGGCTGAAACCGGTACAGAGAAGAATCCTCTATGCCATGACGGAGTTGGGACTTCGTCATAATACGGCGTATAAGAAATCTGCTCGTGTCGTCGGAGAAACGATGGGTAAATATCACCCACATGGTGACTCGGCAATCTACGATACTATGGTTCGAATGGCCCAAAATTTCAGCATGCGTTATCCCCTTGTCGATGGACAAGGTAACTTTGGATCTATTGACGGAGATCCTGCGGCAGCAATGCGTTATACAGAAGCTCGGTTGTATGAAATTGGAGAGCTTATGCTTGCTGATATAAATGAAAATACGGTGGATTGGGGACCTAATTTCGACGAATCACTCGAGGAACCCCTTTGCCTTCCGGCAATGCTACCCAACCTTCTTATAAACGGAAGTTCGGGTATTGCTGTAGGAATGGCTACCAACATTCCTCCCCATAATTTGGGAGAAGTTATTGATGCTCTTTGTTACATTATTGATGTTGATCCAGAGCATATTGATATAGGAGAGATATTAGCAAGGTTACCTGGTCCTGACTTCCCTACCGGCGGCGTCATAATCGGCAGAGATGGAATCATAGATGCCTATCGTACGGGACGGGGCAAAATTACAATGCGTGGCAAGACCCACGTAGAAGAGGGAAAAAGAGGTAAAACCTCTGTAGTAATCACAGAAATTCCCTACATGGTCAATAAGACGAATCTTATTGAAACAATTGCCAAGAATGTTCAGGACAAAACGATTGATGGCGTTATGGACATTCGTGATGAATCTGACCGTGACGGCCTTCGAATTGTTCTTGAAGTCAATCGTGATACAGATCCTAATTTGGTCTTGCGGCAGCTTTATCGTCGAACACAACTTCAGAGCACTTTCGGCGCTATTAATTTAGCTTTGGTGGACGGTCATCCTAGAGAACTCTCTATAGAAGAAATGCTTTCTATTTTCCTTGACCATAGGCGAAGTGTTGTTCGTAGACGAACACAGTTTCGTCTGGAAAAAGCCCAGGCCAGGGCGCATATTGTTGAAGGTCTCGTAAAAGCACTCGATATTATTGATGCGGTTATCGCTCTTATTCGAGGATCAAGTACCACTGATGAAGCCAAGAAGGGGCTTGTGGAGAAACTAGAATTTTCAGAACTTCAGGCTCAAGCTATTCTTGACATGCGCTTGCAGAGACTTACTGGACTGGAGCGAGAAAAACTTGAGGCTGAGTTAGCCCAGCTTTTATCAGATATAGAACGCTTCCAGACGATTCTGGGGAACGCGAAGGTTCTTGATACAGTCATTAAAGATGAGTTACTTGATATGAAAAAACGTTTCGGAAATGAGCGAAAAACAGACATTATAGATGCTGTGGAAGATGTCTCTTTAGAAGACCTTATCCCTGAAAGTGATATTGTTGTTGTGCTTTCAAGAGATGGATATCTGAAACGTAAAGATCTTGAAGAGTACTCTCTCCAGGGAAGAGGGGGTAAAGGAAGAAAGGGAGCTTCTTTGCAAGAAGAAGACGAGATAGCTCTGGTTGCTGTGACAAGTACTCACAGAGATATCTATCTCTTTACCTCGTTGGGTCGTGTCTTTGCCTTGAAAGGTCATATGGTTCCAGAATCGAAAAACGGACGTGGTAAGTTAATTAACCGCTTTGTTGCCTTGGAAGGAGAGGAACGAGTGGTGACCATGCATGGCCGTGCTGTAGAGGGGGCAGAATATGCCTTCTTCATTACGAAAAATGGAACGGCTAAGAGACTTGATCTTTCCGAACTTAAAAATCTGACACGAGCTGGACGGAGAGTTTTAGGACTTGACGAAGGCGATGAAATCGCAGAAATCGTCTTGACGTCGGGAGACGATCACTTGCTCATAGTAACGGCTCAGGGACAGGCCCTTCGTGTTCATGAATCCGAATTCCGACCTATGGGGCGCATGGCCAGAGGCGTTCGGGCTATGCGTTTAGGGCAGGGAGACTACGTTATTGGGTGTGATGTAGTTGCCGAAGGCCGATGGCCTTTGCTTTTAAGCGAAAAAGGGGTTGGAAAACGAACGCGCTACGAAGAGTTTGCTCTTCGGCATCGTGGTGGTAGCGGTGTTATCGTAATGAATCTAAGCGAGAAAACAGGAATGATAGTAGGTTGCTGGAGCGTTGCAGAAGATGACGAGATCATGGCCATTACCAGCAGAGGTCGAATTATTCGGCTCGCAGTTTCAGACACGCCTGTTTTGGGAAGAACTGCTATGGGGAGTATTATCATGAGACTGGATGAAGGCGATATTCTAGCTAATGCTAGTGTTGTAAATACAAAAGAGGGCGAAGACGAGTAATGATTGCTCGTGATGGTTGGCCTCTCATTATCTTTACAGGATTTTTAACAGGGGGGAGCTTTTTGCTCTCCCCCTGGATGGCCGTTGTTATGGGTGTCTTTTTTGCCCTTGTTGTTTGGTTCTTTAGAGATCCTGAAAGAGACCTTCCAGAAGATGTCGAAATGTGGGTTTCTCCTGCAGATGGTAAGGTTGTCGAAATAGAAGAAGTGGAACATCCCTACACTGGGCGGGCGTTAAAAGTTGGAATTTTTATGTCTCCTTTTAATGTGCATGTCAATCGAGCCCCTTATGAAGGAACAGTAGAGTTCCTAGAGTATGTTCCAGGTAAAAAATGGATGGCTTTTAATCCTAAGGCATCTGAAGAGAATGAACGCATGTATGTCGGATTGAGAACAGATCATGGCCCAGTTCTTCTTGTACAGATTGCTGGCTTCTTGGCGCGAAGAATTGTTTGTCGACTGAAGCGGGGCGAAAAAATCTTACGCGGACAACGTTTTGGAATGATAAAATTAGGCTCTAAGGTTGACGTCTATCTGCCTTTGAGTGTAAAGTCCACAGTAACTGTGGGGCAGAAAGTAAAGGCGGGAAAATCTGTGTTGGGAGTGACGGCGAGTAATGAGGAAAATGAATAAAAAGCGGCATCTTTCTTTTAGAGAAATTGCGCCCAATATGGTAACAAGTGGAAACTTGCTGTGTGGCATGCTGTCGCTCATTCTTTCTTTTCATGGGCGCTTTATTCCGGCAGCATGGCTTATCTTTTTTGCAGTCTTTTTTGATTTTATGGATGGCAAAGTTGCCCGGAGTTTGGGTGGCGGAACACAATTTGGCTTGGAATACGATAGTATTGCTGACGTGGTGAGCTTTGGTGTTGCTCCTGCCATGCTCATGTATACCAATTATCTGAATGGGTTTGCGGGAGTCACTGGTGCGCTTACTGCCTGTTTCTTTGCTCTGTGTGGAGCTTTGCGTTTGGCGCGATTCAATGTCGTTCATGTCCCTGGACCTTTTCAGGGATTGCCCATTCCTGCCGGGGGGCTTTTTCTGGCTTCTTTCGTTATAGCTGGCCTTGCAATTCCTTCTGCTTTTGCTGCTTTTCTGGCAGTTGGGACTGGCATCCTTATGATTTCAAGTGTTCCATATGGCAATTTAAAGGGACTTCGTAAGGGCAACACGAATAAGAAGAAATTCCTTTTCTTGGGAATGGTTGCTATGGGACTCATTGCCGTTTTACATACATCGGCGCCTCTCGCTGCCATTTCTATCTATGTAGTAAGTGGGTTGCTCCACTTTGATTGGGGAAAGTGGCTTTTATTGAAAGAGGACGAAGACCCACTGAAGGAAAGTATTTAGATCGACATAAGAATCAAATGTAAATAAAAATATTACAGGGGAGCACTAAGCTGAGAGGAAAGTCGGTAGACTTTCGACCCTTATAACCAGATCCGGATAATGCCGGCGCAGGGAGTCTTTATTCAGGAGGAGTTCGCCGAAATACGGACGCTCCTCCTTATTTTTTGAGGAGGTGCACATTCTTTGGCACTATATCGGGGAAATGCATTGACTATCGCAGGAAGTGATTCGGGTGGTGGCGCTGGAATTCAGGCAGATATTAAAACTTTTGCCGCCCTTCGTGTTTTTGGAATGTCTGTGATTACTGCAATAACGGCACAAAACAGCCTAACAGTAAAAGAAGTTCATGACGTTCCTCCCAGCACTGTCGCAGCTCAACTAGATGCCGTTTTGTCCGATTTTAGAATTGGCGCAGCCAAAACAGGCATGCTGAGCCGACCCGAAACTATCGCTGTTGTATGTGAAGCTCTTCGTAATTATCAGGTATCAAATCTTGTTGTTGATCCTGTTATGATCTCCCAAAGTGGGGTCAGCCTTATTTCTGATCCGGCAATTCAGGCTTTAAAAGAACAGCTTTTGCCTCTTGCTTTAATCGTGACGCCTAATATGCCAGAGGCAGAGAAGCTGAGCGGAATAGAAGTTCATACTACAGAAGATATGGAGAGAGCTGCTCGATTGATTTCCGGCTTGGGCCCGAAGGCTGTTTTGGTTAAGGGTGGGCATATGGACGTTGAGAAATCGAAGGATACAGTTGTTGATGTCTTGTATTGCGAGGGAAAAACAACTGTTTTTGAGGATCCTCGCATTGATACTCAAAATACCCATGGAACAGGGTGTACTTTAAGCGCTGCTATAGCTGCTGAACTTTCTGCCGGAAGAGAATTGTTGGAAGCAGTGTCGCTTGGACGTCAATACTTGCGTTTGGCATTGCTCCACAGCTTTAAACCAGGCCATGGATGGGGCCCCTTGGGGCACGCTGTAACACCAGAGTGGATAAGAGGCTATGAGGCAGAAGAGAGCAAATTATAAAGGCATTTATCTCTCTGAAGTTTGGGAAAGTGTTAGGCAACATCGTCCCCTCGTGTACCATATAACAAATATGGTTGCGGCAAACTTTCAGGCGAATGTGTGTTTGGCTGCTGGGGCTTCTCCTTTAATGTCTTTAAAGACGGAAGAGGCACCTCTTTTTGCCGATCAAGCTGATAGCATCCTTATCAACACGGGAACGCCAACTACTGAAAGTTGCGACTCTATGCGTGCTGTCTTGCCGGTTATAAAAAAGAGGGGGAAACCACTTGTTCTTGATCCTGTTGGATATGGAGCGTCTCCCTTTCGTATTTCTATAGTTAAAGAAATACTTGAGAGCAACGTCGTCTCTGTAGTAAAGGGTAATCGTGGAGAAATGAGCCTTCTAGGTGAGGAAAAGGGGGCTGTTCTCGGTGTTGACTCTCTTGGCAGCGATAATATTGAAAGGGCTCTTTTGCATATAGCTTCCAGCTATGATGTGGTTGCTGTTGCGACAGGAGAAGACGATATGGTGGTCACAAAATCGTCACCTTTTCTTCTCTCGCTTCCAGGAGGGAATAGTCTCTTTCCCCAAGTAACGGCCAGCGGATGTGTCGTTGGAACATTGATTGCTGCTTGTGCGGCAGTAACAGCTGATTTCGAGCTTGCTGCGACAACGGCTCTTGTTGCTGCTACGCTAGCGTCTGAAAGAGCATCTCAAAGAGGGAATGTAGAAGGTCCAGCTTCTTTTCAAAATGCTTTCATCGATGAAATATATCATCTTTCGCCAGGTGCTTTCTCAGAATATGACGAACGTTTTGTTTGCAAAGAGGTGGAAGAAAGATGAATGTTAGAGATTTTTTGAGATTATATGTTATTCCAGATTTGAAAATAGGGGCGCCAAGAACTCTTTTGGAACAGACAGAAGCTGCTTTGAAAGGGGGCGCTACTTTGATACAGTTACGTGATAAACAGTCAAATGGGCGTGAACTCTTTGAAATCGCTGTTGCGATGAAAAAGATTTGTCACAAGTATGGAGCTCCTTTAATTATTAATGATCGCTTAGATATTGCCTTAGCAGCAGAAGCTGATGGAGTACATCTTGGTCAAAATGACCTGCCTTTGGAATCCGTTCGTTCTTTTTTACCTGAAGACTTTATTGTCGGTGTTTCTGCTCATACAGTGAAAGAAGCTCAGGAAGCACTGCATAATGGAGCGTCGTACATAGGAATTGGTGCGGCTTTTCCGACAGGAAGCAAAGGCGATGCCGATGTGGTTGGAGTATCCCGAATAGGAGAAATCATAAAGGCTGTTTCTATTCCTGCTGTTGGTATTGGCGGCATAACGGAAAAAAATGTTAAAGATGTAATGGCAGCTGGTGTTGATGGTGTTGCGGTTATTTCTGCAATAGTCAGTTCTGAAGATATTGAAGAAGCGGCACGCCATTTTTTGAGCATTATGTAATTTCGAATTTGAAAAAGAGCCGGCAGAAAAATTGCCGGCTCTTTCTTTAGGGGTACTAAGGAAACGCGTCTTAAATAAGATCTTTGAAAAGGCCCATTTTTTTTGTCATAACGACAAGGGCAAAACCGAGAAGAGCTCCTGGAATACTACTTGCTAAAAATGCTATCTGAAGGGCTCCAAGAGCAGGTGTCTTCCCTATAGCAGGCCCGATAACGAGAGCTGATATTGTAGCTCCGATGGGTCCGGTTCCGAGAGGTTCTACCAAGGCTGCCCAATTCTTTTTGAAGAAGCGATATGCAAAACCCACCATAAGAGCCCCAGGAATACTTCCAGGAAAAGCAAAGAGGCTTCCAGTTCCCATCATGTTTCGAATAAAACTCGTTACGAAAGCTATAGAAGCCGCCCACCATGGCCCCAAAAGAATTCCAGCAAAAACGTTGATTGTATGCTGAAAGGGAAAGCACTTTGTTGGACCAAAGGGAATATATATACCTGAAAGAAGAACCCCCGCTGCCGCAAGTAATCCTGCAAAAGTAAGCTTCTTTATATGTAGTCGTGATGAAGCTACTGCTGTGTTATTTTCCGTTCCAGAGAATGCCATTAATTTGTACCTCCTTTGATACCATTCCTATAGAAAGGGCAAAATCTGCAAATTTTTGCCATTTCTCGACGCTGAAAGTCTGTTCTTCAGCATAGAGGTCGATTGTCTTCCCAAACGCTGCTGTTTCCAACTCCCTCGAAGCTTCAGGAACAGCCTTGAGATAGGCTTCCAGAGCCTCTTCTGGGTTTTGTCGCGTCACGTTTATTGCTTCTTGAACAGCTTCCTTGAATCTTCTTATCGAATCTTCCTTTTCTTGTAGCGTTTTATTTCCTGTAACGAAAACAAGCTCGTCATAGTCTGGTATTCCATGTTTTTCGAGTTCAAAATATCCGGGAGTATAGCCGTGCTGTTCAAGCTCCACAACTTCATAGTTCTTGTAAGGCCCCATAATAGCGTCAACTTTTCCACTGGTGAGAGAAGGAATAATAGTAAAACCTACATTGATCAGTTCATAATTTTTCAGACCATTTTCTTTCGCGAAACCATCAGTGAGATGATCCATCATTCCGGGCACGGTATAGCCAATTTTCTTTCCTTCCAGATCAGAAGGAGTCTCAATATCTTTCCCCCCGATAAAAAGTAGTGTCGTTAATGGATGTCCTACGAGGCGTCCAACAGCTTTGATTCCAATGTTTGATGAGGCTGCAATAATGATTTGGGGCTCATAGCCAATTGCAATATCAATGTGAGATGCAGCAGCCAATTTGAGTGGGTCTGAAGTTTCTGAAGGACTCACTATAGATACATCGAGATTAAATTGATCAAAAATGCCCTTTTCTTGAGCAACATAAAGGGGTAAATGATCGATGTTAGGGAACCAATCAAGCATAACAGTCAGTTTTTCTTGTGCAAAAACAGTCCCAGAGAGCAGCGTAAGCAACATTATCAATGCACACAGTAAGGCACGTACTTTTTTCATATTAAAAATCACCTTCTCAAAAAAGATTTTATTTCTTCCATGCAAGTGCTTTTTTCTCGATAGCACCCACAATTATCCAGAGAGAAACTCCTATTACTGTCAGCCATAAAATTGAAGCAAAAACGAGGTCTACTCGAAGTCTGGCATTTGATTGAATCATGAGATAGCCAAGTCCACGCTGCGCGCCTACCCACTCTCCGATCACAGCTCCTATTGTTGCTACCGAAACTCCAACTTTTAACCCCGCTAAGAAATAGGGCAGGGCCCACGGCCAATAGAGATATTGAAAGGTTTTTAGAAAGGGAGCCCCCATAAGGGTAAAGAGCTTTCTGTAGTCTTCATCGCAGCTTTTCAAACCTTCGAGAAGATTGACGACGATGGGGAAAAAGATAATGAGAGCTGCCATAAAGACTTTGCTCCATATGCCATATCCGAACCAAACGACGAGAAGAGGTGCCAACGCAAAAACAGGAATGGCTTGTGATGCGACGAGAATTGGCGAAAAAGCTTGTTCCACAGATGGAAATACGAACATCATTATGGCAAGGGGAATAGCTATGGCTACGGAGAAAATAATACCCAGCAGAATCTCAGCACCTGTCATAATAGCGTGATAGGTAAGAAGAGGTGCTTGTTGAATCGCGACATATAAAACTCTGGAGGGAGCTGGCAAAATAAATGGTGGAATATCTCCATATCGACAGACCAGTTCCCAGATAAGAATTAAGAATGTTAAGAAGCCTAGAGATAGTGCCGATCTCTTCATAAATTTCATGATTTCATTTCCTCTTCCAACTCCAAGAGTATTTTTTTCTTGAGGGCAATATATTTTCCTGAATTAAGATCTCGTGGTTTTTTTGACGATAGAGTAATAGTCTCTCGTATATTCATTGGAGGTTGAGTGAGAACAATAATTGTATCAGCGAGAAAGAGAGCCTCGTCTATGTCATGTGTAATCATAAGAACGGTTTTATGAAAATCGTTTTGAAGAGTAAGCAACAATGTCTGCAAACTCTTTCTCGTGATTGCATCAAGGGCTGAAAGAGGTTCATCTAATAACACTATTTCCCGCTCAAACATAAGGGTGCGAATCAAAGCGCAGCGTTGTCTCATGCCTCCTGAAACAGCACGAGGAAAATATGAATCAAAATTTTCCAAACCAAAACGCTTAAAAAGTTCCTTTACCTTTTTTTGAATGTCACAACTATTTTGCTTAGCAAAAGCACGAGGGAGCAACGCATTTTCATTAAGAGTGAGCCAAGGTAAAAGTAAGTCTTTCTGTTGCATATAAGCAGCAGCTTTTCCAAGATGTGGCAGACTTTCTCCTAACCATGTAATAACTCCCTCGTCTCTGTCTATCGTTCCAGTCAGAAGGTCAAACAACGTGGTTTTTCCACATCCTGACGGGCCGATTAATACAGTGAAGGAACCTCGCTTCATATTTAAATTGAAATGATTGATAATGGGTTGGCCGTTATAGCTTTTCCCTATGTGATCGAGACTGAGCATATGCTATTATTGCCCGATTTTATTGAGTCTTCCCCAAACGAGGTAGGTGATGATAATACCAAGGGCAAGATTGGGTATCATATAACTGGCATTGTAGACTGTAGAGTATAGCCATACATTTGTTCCTTCGGGAGCATAACTTGCAAAGAAAACGACGCCAGAGAGTATATGGCATACAAGACGAGCAAGTGTTCCTAAAGTGAGACCGGCCCAGAGAGGTTTGCGTATCAATGCAGCTAACCCAAGAACGCCAAAGGCAAGAGGATAGTCGAGAAGAGCCTGAACGGGGTGGACAACATATCCACCGAGAAGAAGCTGTATAATTCCAGCGACAGTACCAGCACCGAACCCATATTTCAAGCCGTGTCGGAGTGCAAAAATAAGCAAGGGAATATTTTCAAGGGTAACAGAGCCTCCCTGAGGCATTCTCCATAGCTTAATGTATGAAAAGGCCACGGTCATGGCTACAACAAGAGCCCCTTCAACAAGAATCTTAGTTTTATTACGCATTAGAAATTCCTCCTTGATAGGCCTAGCCGGAGGAAGGTGAGGTAGTGTTGAAAATATTACGCTGGACTTCCCTTCGCCGGCATGACCCGGATCAGGTTCCAGGGGTCGAGACCATCCGTCTCCTCTCAGCCGGTATACGCCGACTCCCCCAGTACTCTGTATTTGTCAACGCTATTTTGACCCCTTTAGACTTCTTTGTCAAATCGTAAGGAAAGAGTACTATAATTAAAATACTATGCATTTAATCGCCGATGGGGGTGACGAGTGTGTTCGAAACTATAATGAAGATGTTGCGTCAGGTATCCATCAAGTGTAGATTGGCAGTACTTATTCTTTTCCTTTTTATATCCTTAGGTGGTCTTTCTCTTCTTTCGATCTTTAATAAAGTTCAAGGCCAGCTCCTTTTAGGGATGCTTGCAGCCTTTTTATGTGTAGGTGGAATTATAAGTTATTTTATTTCTTATTCAATTACGTCTGCTACGACAGCCACAGCTGAGGGGCTACGGGAGTTGGCAGATGATTTAGATCTGACTTTTAGAACCTTTACATGGGCAAAAGATGAGATTGGAGATGTGAGTCGATCTCTTAACTATTTTCTTATAAAACTTAACGAGGCTATGGTAACAGTAGATGGCGTGGCGGGAACTCTAACTGAATCTTCAGATTCTATGAAATCTCTTACCGAAGTATCAAGGGGAAAAACAGTATCAATTAGTGCTAAGATGAAAAATGCTACAGAAAATATGGAAAAATTGGCGCAAGGAGTTGAAGAGATTAATCAGACGGTTTCTGAAATTTCTGAAGTTGCTCAGCGTTCTGCTTTGAGAAGTGCTGAAACGGCAGAATTGGTGAATATGGCTCACCGTTCGGGGAGTTCTGGCCGTAGCCGATTACGAGAGACGACAGGAACAGTTCATACTGTAGCAAATCATGAGAAAATGTTTGCTCAAAAAGTAGAAGCTCTTTCTGAGAGTGCCAACCAGATACAGTCTTTTGTTGCTACTATTTCTCATATAGCTGATCAGACAAATTTACTTGCTTTAAATGCAGCTATTGAAGCAGCCAGGGCTGGAGAACACGGCAAGGGGTTTGCTGTAGTTGCTGAAGAGGTTCGGAAACTCGCTGAAGAAAGCCGGCAGGAAGCTGGTCGTATCGATATGCTAGCTCAACAGATCAGCACAGATTTAACAGAAGTTGTAAACACTGTAAAAAGTAACGTAACCTCATCGCTAGAAGCGGCCCAGTCTGCTGAAGAGACAGAAAAAGAGATTGAGCAGATTCTTCAGACCTTGGAAAAAATAAATGAATCAACTCAAGATGTCGCTTCAATAGCTCAGGAAGAAGCTGCTAGCTCCGAAGAGATAGCGAGTCGTATTCATCTTATAGCAGAAAAAGCTGGAATTATTTCAGAGAATATACATTCTGTGACGCAAGAAGCATCAGTACTAAAATCTCTTGGAGACGAAGTCTTTGAATCTTCAGAGAGTGTAAAAAAAGTAGCCTTAAAAATGAGAATGGATGTCGGGGCTTTTAAAATACTAAAAGAGGATGAGTCATCCTCAAGGAGAGTAAAGGTTTTATCTCCTGATTAGGGGAGGAGTATTAATGAAAAAAGAAACATTCACTATACCAGGAATTTTCGGGGATCGACACGTCATTATAAATCGCCTTTCTCAAAATGAAGATACCAAAAAAATCATAGTCCTTTTCCATGGAGTTCATGGTTGCGCTTCTCTTGAGGAGGGAAATAAATATGCTGTACTCGCAGAGATGCTTCTGCCGTTGGGCTTTACGGTATATCTCACAGAGACTAGTCGGATTCGGCGCGATCGGAGCTTCTTCGGAGACGACAGAGAGTGTTGGGCCCGTACTGCATTTAAAGGAAAAACGTATGCTATGGATCTATTCGATGTGAGCGCTGCCCTTGAGGAGATAGAGAAACGTCACATGAATGATGAAATATATTTATGGGGTTTTTCTCTGGGAGGAATTCATTCTATTTTGATGGCAGGTGGAAGTTACCGTGAAAAATTAGTAAATGGTGGTCTTTGTGCGCCTTCCCTTGATGTTGCACCGGCAGGTATTATTGTCTCTGGCAGCGGCGATAGCCTTGATGATAGGGATGAATCGTTGGCTTTAAAGTTACCCATTCTTGACACTATTGGTGATAACACTCTTCTTTACAAGTCCGCTCATTCCATTAGGTCCGGGTGGTTTGTTAGTTTTTACGGGGAAAACGATCAGACATTTAGCATGGATGCTTGCCGCCGTCTCTTTGATGCCGTTAGTACATCAGATAAAGAGTTTATTGTTATACCAGGTGCGGATCATGCTTTTAGAAAAATGAGAGGACTTGCCTCTATTCAGCCATTGAAGAAAATGGTATCTCACGTAAAGGCTCGTTTGATGGAGTAAATTTATAAATTCCATGGCCAGGGGAGCGAGATGCTGAAGAAACGCTCTAAAAATGAAAAGGTGGCAATGGCAATTATTCCTCCAAAGGCAAGAAAAGGGGCAAAAGGTATAGGTTGTTTTTTGTGAGCCCGACGTAGAAGTAGCAGCAAGGCGGCAACGAGTCCTCCTGTAAGAATGCCAATATATATGCTATATAAAGAGAGGTGGAGACCTAAGCCAGCACCCATTCCCCCCATGAGCTTAATATCTCCGCTACCTAAGCCTCCCTTGCTGAGTAAACGAATAAGCAACATGATTATCATGCCTGCAATAGCACCTGTTATGCCATCTATAAAAGGAGATAATCCTGCAATAGCGCGAATGAATAAACATATCCCTCCCATCAGAATTGGTACGATATCAAAGATAAAGCCACTATATAAATCTGTGAGAGCAGAGAGAAAGAGTCCCATTGAAAGAAGTAATGTAATAAGAAAAGAGAAAGAAACCCCTTCCCGCAGAAAGAAAAAAGAGCAAGGAAGAGCGAATATGAATCCTGCAACAAAAGGTTTTGAAAATACTTTTCTTAGAGTAGATGTTTCAGGAAGAAAAGTTTCTTGGGTCATGCGAAAAGCTAACTTTTCTATATATATTCCCATAAAGAAGAAAAAAAGAAACATAAAGACCAAAAATAATGTATCCATTCCTTCCTCCATAAAAAATTTTTAGAGTATTGAAAATAGTCTCAGCCTATCCTTTATAATAGTGTTACTATAGATCTTAAAGGGGGGAAGAACCATGCCGAAAAAAATTCTTGTAGCTGTCGATTTAAGTAAGGTATCAGAAGAAGTTTTCGCTTACGGGTGTTCTTTAGCCCTGCGTTTGGGAGTTCATGCAACCTTTATCCATGTTATGCCTCATCCCACCCTGTGGAAAGGATATGAACCCTGGCTGCCACCAGAAATCGACATGGAGATATCTGAGATAGCTCGTAAAAAACTAGAATATTACTTTAGAAAAGCTAAAGAGCGCATGCCGGAACTTGCTAACGTAGATTTCGATATGGTTGTTAAAGAGGGCAGTCCCTCTGATGTCATTATTGATTACGCTAAAACTGGAGATTACAACCTTATTGTCATCGGTTACCGAGGGCAAAGCACAATAGAACGACTAGTCGTTGGTAGTACCGCTGCAAATGTGGCACGTTATGCTCACTGTTCAGTACTTATTTATCGCCCTGGTTTAGAGGTTTTCTAAGAAAGAGGGGCAAAGGCCCCTCTTTCTGTTTCTTTATGTTTTTATGATTACTTACTTTTTAGTTCTTCCCTTACTTCCATAACGTTCTTGTCCATATGTGCGTGTTTTTTCAGCAGACTCATGTCTGCGATTACCTTTATCAAGGTTTTTTTGAAATTCCTTCAGCAATCGATCCTTTTTTTCTTGTTCCTCGTCTTTGAAATTAGACTGAACATCCCTGTCGATATATTTTAAATCGATAAGAGCCTGAATATAACGAATATCAATGCCTGTCGCTTCTGATAAACTTTCTACATCATAATTCCGAGAGGCATTATCTCGCAAAAACTCCCTTACTCGTCGATAAAGGTTATCAACTTCATCAAGACATTCGGGACAAATCTTTCCTCGCGACGAAGAAAATACTTTTCCACAAAGTTTACAAGTAACAAGATTCAAGGAGTTTCCCCCCCTTCTTTTTATTTCCCTTAAATTATAATTGTACATTATAAATAAGGATTACAGGACGTGGCAAATCTATTTTTCTTTGTTAAGATTAGTAGCGCTGATATTTCAGGACATGATGGAAAAAAGAATAGATAAAAGGAGGACTGTTTCATGAAGGTAACTGTTGTTGACCACATAGGTGTCGCTGTAAAAAATATTGAAGAAGCGTTGAAAGTATGGGAAACCGCGTTGGGAATTACATGCGCAGGTGTGGAAGAAGTTGAAGAACAGAAAGTTAAGACAGCTTTTCTTCCGGTAAAGGATACTGAAATTGAGCTCCTTGAGCCGACTGCTGAGGATAGTCCTGTTGCTAAGTTTATTGAGAAAAAGGGAGAAGGAATCCATCATCTTGCATTGCGTGTTGAAAATCTTGAAGAAGCACTCGCAGAGTTAAAGGAAAAGGGCGTTCGCTTGATTGATGAAAAGCCAAGATATGGTGCTGGCGGAGCGAAAATTGCCTTTGTCCACCCCAAAGCTACAGGGGGAATTTTGCTTGAGCTCTCAGAACGTTAGAGGGGGCAACTAGAGTTATGACGAATCGGAGTATCGAAGAACTTTGTGCAGAACTGGATCGCAAGCGCGCCGAGGCCCAGCAGGGCGGTGGAGCGAAGGCCATAGAGAAGCAGCGATCGAAGGGGAAGGGGACAGCGCGCGATCGTATCGCGCAGCTTCTTGATGAAGGGACCTTTATCGAACTCGACGAGCTGG